>NZ_LUKH01000010.1:0-99499 GCF_001593695.1 Leisingera sp. F5
CCGGGGCAGTCGACGTGGGCGTAGTGACGGGTCTCGGTCTCATACTCGACGTGGGCGGTCGAGATGGTGATGCCGCGGGCTTTTTCTTCCGGTGCGCCGTCGATCTGATCGTAGGCTTTGAAGTCACCGAAGTATTTGGTGATTGCTGCGGTCAGCGTGGTTTTGCCGTGGTCAACGTGGCCGATGGTGCCGATGTTGACGTGCGGTTTTGTGCGTTCGAACTTTTCCTTAGCCATGATGGCCTCCTATTGTTTCGAGAGGGGGCCGCTGCGGACGCGAACCCCTCAATTTTTGTGACGCTTACGCGAATTTCGCCTGGATCTCTTCCGAGATGTTCTGCGGAACCGGTTCGTAGTGGTCGAACTGCATGGTGAACTGGGCGCGGCCCGAGCTCATCGAACGCAGGGTGTTGATGTAGCCGAACATGTTCGCCAGCGGCACAAACGCGTCGATTGCGATTGCGTTGCCGCGGTTCTCCTGGCCGGACACCTGGCCCCGGCGCGAGGTCAGATCGCCGATGATACCGCCGGTATAGTCTTCCGGGGTGATCACTTCGACTTTCATCACCGGCTCGAGCAGTTTCGCACCAGCCTTGCGCATGCCTTCACGCATGCCCATGCGGGCGGCGATTTCAAAGGCCAGAACCGAGGAGTCCACATCGTGGAACTTACCGTCGATCAGGGCAACTTTGAAGTCGATCACGGGGAAGCCGGCCAGCGGGCCGCTGTCCATGACGGACTTGATGCCTTTTTCGACGCCCGGGATGTATTCCTTCGGAACCGCACCGCCGACGATGCGGGATTCGAAGGAGTAGCCTTCGCCCGGCTCTGTCGGCGAGATGATCAGTTTCACCTCGGCGAACTGGCCCGAACCACCCGACTGTTTCTTGTGGGTGTAGGAATGCTCGACCTCTTTGGAGATGGTCTCGCGGTAGGCAACCTGCGGCGCACCGATGTTGGCTTCGACCTTGAATTCACGCTTCAGACGGTCAACCAGGATGTCCAGGTGAAGTTCGCCCATGCCCTTCATGATGGTCTGACCGGACTCGATGTCGGTCTCAACACGGAAGGACGGATCCTCAGCAGCAAGACGCTGCAGACCCTGGGACATTTTCTCCTGGTCGGCCTTGGTCTTGGGCTCAACCGCGATTTCGATAACCGGATCGGGGAAGGTCATGGTTTCCAGCACGACCGGATCGTTGACAGCACAGATGGTGTCACCGGTGGTGGTGTCTTTCAGACCTGCCAGCGCGATGATGTCGCCCGCGAACGCTTCCGTGATTTCCTCACGGTTGTTCGAGTGCATCATCATCATCCGGCCAACGCGCTCTTTCTTGCCTTTGGTCGAGTTCAAGAGCGTGTCGCCCTTGTTCAGGACGCCGGAGTAGATCCGGGTAAAGGTCAGCGAGCCGACGAAGGGGTCGTTCATGATTTTGAACGCCAGACCCGAGAACGCCATGTTGTCGTCCGCACGGCGGGCGATGTCACGGACTTCTTCTTCGTCACCGGGTTTGAAGCCCATGTAATCAACAACGTCCAGCGGGCTGGGCAGGTAGTCGATCACAGCGTTCAGCAGCGGCTGCACGCCTTTGTTTTTGAACGCAGAGCCGCCCAGAACCGGCACAAAGGCCATTTCCAGCGTGCCCTTGCGCAGCAGTTTGCGCAGGGTCGGCACGTCAGGCTCTTCGCCTTCCAGGTAAGCTTCCATGGCGTCGTCGTCCATTTCGACGGCCGCCTCGATCATCTTACCGCGCCATTCGTCAGCCATGTCCTTCAGGCTGTCGCGGATCGGTGCTTTGATCCACGATGCGCCAAGGTCTTCACCCTGCCACAGCCATTCTTCCATGTTGACCAGATCAACCAGGCCTTCCAGCTCGGTTTCGGCGCCGATCGGCACACCAACCGGAACCGCGCGGGCGCCGGTGCGGTCTTCGATCATTTCAACGCAGTTGAAGAAGTCAGCGCCGATCTTGTCCATCTTGTTGACGAACACCATGCGCGGAACCTTGTAGCGGTCAGCCTGACGCCACACGGTTTCGGTCTGGGGCTCAACACCGGCGTTGGCGTCCAGAACACAGACAGCACCGTCGAGAACCGCCAGCGAGCGTTCAACTTCGATGGTGAAGTCAACGTGGCCGGGGGTGTCGATGATGTTCAGGCGGTGCTTGGGCGAGTCAGCGGTCTGGCCATCTTCGGTGCGTTCCCAGAAAGTGGTGGTCGCAGCCGAGGTGATGGTGATGCCGCGTTCCTGTTCCTGCTCCATCCAGTCCATGGTGGCTGCACCGTCGTGCACCTCACCGATGTTGTGGGATTTGCCGGTGTAATACAGGATGCGCTCGGAGCAGGTGGTTTTGCCTGCATCGATGTGCGCCATGATACCGAAGTTACGGTACAGTTCGAGCGGATAGTCGCGTGCCATAGGTCTAGGTCCTCCGGCTTACCAGCGGTAATGGCTGAAGGCTTTGTTCGCCTCGGCCATCTTATGGGTGTCTTCGCGCTTTTTCACTGCGGTGCCACGGGACTGGACAGCGTCCATCAGCTCGCCTGCAAGGCGCTCTTCCATGGTGTTTTCGTTGCGCTTGCGCGCCGCAGTGATCAGCCAGCGGATTGCCAGTGCTTCACGGCGCTCGGGACGGACTTCAACCGGCACCTGGTAGGTGGCACCGCCCACACGGCGCGAACGGACTTCGACCGAGGGTTTGATGTTGTCGAGAGCTTCGTGGAACACTTCAACCGGCGCGCGCTTGATCTTGCCTTCAACGCGGTCAAAGGCGTTGTAGACGATACGCTCTGCGACCGACTTCTTGCCGTCGATCATCAGGTTGTTCATGAATTTGGTCAGAACGCGGTCGCCGAACTTGGCGTCGGGCAGGACTTCGCGTTTTTCGGCGGCGTGACGACGTGACATATCAGCCTCTCCTTCTTACTTAGGACGCTTCGCGCCGTACTTCGAACGGCGTTGTTTACGGTCTTTAACGCCCTGGGTATCCAGAACACCGCGCAGGATGTGGTAACGGACACCCGGAAGGTCTTTTACCCGGCCGCCGCGGATCAGAACCACAGAGTGCTCCTGAAGGTTGTGGCTTTCACCGGGGATGTAGGAGATCACTTCGAAACCGTTGGTCAGGCGGACCTTCGCAACTTTCCGCATAGCGGAGTTCGGTTTCTTCGGTGTGGTGGTGTACACGCGGGTGCAGACGCCGCGCTTCTGCGGGCACTGCTCGAGGTGCTGGGACTTCGAAACTTTGCGTTTCGGCTGACGCGGCTTGCGGATCAGCTGCTGGATCGTTGGCATTCAGGTTTTCCCCGTTTCGCAACACTGTCATGCACGCCGGCGCGTGCGGGTGATTTCGCTGCACTTGTGCGTCCACAAGCGCAAAAACCGCAATCGCTCCCATTCCGAGGTGAGACGACGCGGTGAGGTTACAGAGGGCCCGGGTGGAAAAAGTGCCCAAGCCTTGAGCCACTGCAATTTTGAATTCGGCTTTCGAAGAATACACTCCGGGTGCCGGATAAGCGCGCGTATATGGGGAGTCGCCCAGGTTGTCAACAGCGGGTGGAAACGGCCCAGCTGCCGGCAGGTCCACAAGGGTGCCCGCGCCCTTGCCCGCCCTTGCCCGCCCTTGCCCGCAGCACAGCTGAGCGGCATAGTCGCGGCGGCAGCGCTTTAGTATAAGACGGATTTCAGAATGCAAGTCATCGGATTGTGCCGGTTTTCCTATCCGGCCATCGGCGGGTTCCAAGTGGAGCATGAAACGATTGAAGAGCGGATTTCCTATCTCTATGCCGAAGCCCGGATGGAAGAACGGTTCCGGCTGCTGGAAACCGTCGCCCTGCCCTGCCTGCGGGAGCAGACCGACCAGGATTTTGACCTGATCATGGTGATCGGCGACAGCCTGCCCCAGGTTCACCGCGACCGGTTGCAGGATCTGATTGCGGACATACCGCAAATCCAGCTTCACGCGGAACCGCCGCGCAAGCATCGCGAGGTGATGAAAGATCTTTTGAACGGTGCGCGGCGCAAACCCGGCCAGCCCTGCCTGCAGTTCAGGTTCGACGATGACGACGCGGTGGCAACGGAGTTTGTCGAGCGCCTGCGGGACACCGCAAAAGACTGCGCCAAGCTGTTTGCCAAATCCGCCTCGGCGGCGATTGATTTCAACCGGGGCTATGTTGCGGAGTTCGGCCCGGACGGCATTTCAGCAGCGCCCACCGTCCGGCCCTATTTCACCGCAGCCCTTGGCATGCATGTGGCAGCGGGCAGCCGCAAAACCATCATGAACTTTGCCCACCACCGTATTCACCACCACATGCCGTCTGTCACCCTAACCGACGTCCCCATGTGGGTCCGAAGCCACAACCGGTTCAATGACTCCCGGCAGGACGGCGCCGCAGCTGTTGACGTCGCACTGCTGACCGGCAAACAAGAGCTTGAGTTTGCTACGGTCTTTGGTCTGCGGGCTGCCAAGGTGCGGGCGGCGTTCAAGCCGCGCTAAGCCGGCAACGGCCAGACAGGCAGCTACGGCAGCTACGGCAGCTACGGCAGCTACGGCAGCTACGGCAGCTACGGCAGCTACGGCAGCTACGGCAGCTACGGCAGCTACGGCAGCTACGGCAGCAAAGCCTTCAGCTGCGCCGCTGTATAGCCGAAATGCTCGTTCAGCGCGTCTTGGATTTGGTGTGCGGGCCATTTCCGGGTCAGGCCCATTTGCGCAGGATCCGATTTGTTGTCGCCATGAATGGTTCGCAGGAATGCGGGCACCGAAATGTCGGAAAACGTATTATAGTGCTGCGCAATTTTGCGGTGGTTGAACGCATAAGGGTTGGCCGGGTGATCCGCCGGAGCAACCAGCGACAGGCCGGTGGACAACGGCGACCGCTCGCAGGTGTCATACAGCTCCGCGCCTTTGGCGGTTTTCTCTAGATACAAGCCGCGGTTATGGGCGATGATAAACGGGGTCTGACCCTCGCCCTGCAACGGAATCATGCCGCGGGCAAAGCCCTTGGTGCGTTTGACGAAATTCCGGTCCAAAGCATCGTCATCATCCAGCCGGAACAGAACGTGATGGGTAGCGCGGCGCAAATTCACCAGGCTGAAGGCGCCCTTCAGCTGCTGGTAATGCGTGTCCGGGGCCGCACCGTGGCAGAAGATGTTGCTGTAAGGCTCCGTCAGTTCCAGCAGCCGTTCCAGATAGGGATCAGGCAGATCTTCGGAGGTCAGTACGATCAGCCGGAAACTCGGGTCGCTTTGCTGCGTCAGCGACCGCAGGCACAAATGTTCGAACAGCCGGAAGCGCAAGTCCATCCGTTCCGGCGAGAACAGATGCGCTGCCTTTTCCTCCAAGCTGTTGAACCGCTCTGAATAGTAATTCGTGCTGAGTACGGAAAACCGCACCAATCCGATCATCCGCAGCCTGATATCCATCACCGCTCCCCGCCTGCAGGCCATGTGGTCCGGCCTGATCCCCTGCCCGACTACAGATACCCGCGGTTGCAGAAATGAAAAAGCCCCCGCATGAGATCATGCGGGGGCTTTTCCTGAAGGTATCAGCCGTGGCTTAGTCGCGGCTTTCCGGGGTTTCGACCAGGATATCCAGGTCGTCGCCGCCCATCGCATCTTCGTCCACCACCGGTGCGGCCAGGGCTGCAGCGGCTTCGGCTTCTTCGCGGCGGGCTTCCAGAACCACGTTGTCGCGGCCTTGGGCAATGGCGCGCACTGCCTGGGTCGCACCACCGGTGCCGGCCGGGATCAGGCGGCCCACGATGACGTTTTCCTTGAGGCCGACCAGCTTGTCCTTCTTGCCCTGCACCGAAGCCTCGGTGAGAACCCGGGTGGTCTCCTGGAAGGAGGCCGCCGAGATGAAGGAGCGGGTCTGCAAGGACGCCTTGGTGATGCCGAGCAGGATCGGTTCGCCTTGCGCCGGACGCTTGCCGCGGGCCAGCGATTTCTCGTTGGCTGCGTCAAACTCCTGCTTGTCCACGTGCTCGCCTTTCAGGAGCGTGGTGTCGCCGGAGTCCGAGATCTCCCACTTCTGCAGCATCTGGCGGACGATCACCTCGATGTGCTTGTCGTTGATCTTCACACCCTGCAGGCGGTAAACGTCCTGCACCTCGTCGATCATGTAGTTGGCCAGAGCCTCGACACCCATGATGGACAGGATGTCATGCGGCGCCGGGTTGCCGTCCATGATGTAGTCGCCCTTCTGGACAAAGTCACCTTCCACGACCGGGATGTGCTTGCCCTTGGGCACCATGTATTCGACGGGCTCCAGCGACTCGTCCACAGGATCAATCGCGATGCGGCGCTTGTTCTTGTAGTCGCGGCCAAAGCGCACGTGGCCATCGATTTCGGCGATGATCGCGTGATCTTTCGGACGGCGGGCTTCGAACAGTTCCGCAACGCGCGGCAGACCACCGGTAATGTCCTTGGTCTTGGCGCCTTCACGCGGGATCCGCGCGACAACGTCACCGGCCATGATCTGCTGGCCGTCTTCGACCGACAGGATGGCATCCACGGACATCGGGTAGGTCAGCGGGTTGCCAAGGTCATTGCGGACCGGCTCGCCGTTGCTATCGACCAGGATGATTTCCGGCTTCAGGTCAGAGCCCTTCGGAGCCGCACGCCAGTCGATCACGATCTTCTGGGTCATGCCGGTGGCTTCGTCGGTCTCGTCGCGGACAGCCAGGCCCGAGACCAGGTCCACGTATTTCGCGGTACCGGGCTTCTCGGCGATGATCGGCAGGGTGTAGGGATCCCATTCGAACAGCTTGTCGCCGCGCGCAATGTCCTGACCTTCCTTGACGAACAGCTTGGAACCGTAACCCAGCTTGTGGCTGGCACGTTCTTCGCCGTGTTCGTCCTGGATGATCAGCTTCATGTTGCGGCCGACAACCATGGTCTCGCCATTGGCGTTTTCCAGGGTCTGCGGCATCTCGAAGACGATCTTGCCTTCCTGGGACGCTTCCTGGAACGACTGCTGGCCACCCTGTGCAACGCCGCCGATGTGGAAGGTCCGCATCGTCAGCTGGGTGCCGGGTTCGCCGATCGACTGCGCCGCGATGATACCCACCGCTTCGCCTTCGTTCACCTTGGTGCCGCGCGCCAGGTCACGGCCATAGCACATGGCGCAGACGCCCTCTTCCGACTCACAGGTCAGCGGCGAGCGGATACGGGTCGACTGAACGCCGGCCTCTTCCACGGCATCCGCCATGCGTTCGTCGATCAGCTGGCCTGCAGCGATGATGACCTCTTCGGTGCCCGGACGCAGGATGTCGTCTGCGGCCACACGGCCCAGAAGACGCTCGCCCAGGGTTGCGACAACCTCACCGTCGTTCACAGCCGCTTCGGCAGTGATCGCACGCTCGGTGCCGCAATCGTTCTCGCGCACGATGCAGTCCTGCGCCACGTCCACCAGACGGCGGGTCAGATAACCCGAGTTCGCCGTCTTAAGCGCGGTATCGGACAGACCCTTACGGGCACCGTGGGTCGAGTTGAAGTACTCGAGAACGGTCAGGCCTTCCTTAAAGTTCGAGATGATCGGAGTCTCGATGATGTCGCCGTTCGGCTTGGCCATCAGGCCGCGCATGCCGCCCAGCTGCTTCATCTGGGTGACCGAGCCACGCGCACCGGAGTGGGCCATCATGTAAACCGAGTTCGGTTCCATCACGGCGCCAGCTTCGTCGCGCTTGTCTGCGGAGATGGTGCCCATCATCGCATCGGTGACCTTGTCGTTACACTTGGACCATGCATCGACCACTTTGTTGTACTTTTCGCCCTGAGTGATCAGGCCGTCCATGTACTGCTGTTCAAAGTCCTTCACCTGATCGCGGGTCTCGTCGACCAGCGTCCATTTGGTGTCGGGGATCACCATGTCGTCCTTGCCGAACGAAATGCCCGCCTTGAACGCTTCGCGGAAGCCCATGGTCATGATCTGGTCACAGAAGATAACCGACTCTTTCTGACCGCAGTAGCGGTAGACGGTGTCGATGACCTGCTGAACCTCTTTCTTCCGCAGCAGGCGGTTGACCAGTTCAAACGGCGCTTTGACGTTCTTCGGCAGCAGCGCGCCCAGACGGACACGGCCAGGCGTGGTTTCAAACCGCGACTTAACCTCGTTGCCTTCTTCGTCGAACTGCGTGATCCGCGCGGTGATCTTGGTGTGCAGATGAACAACACCTGCGTCCAGCGCGTGCTGAACTTCCTCGATCGAGCCGAACACCATGCCTTCACCGGGCATGCCTTCGCGTTCCAGGGTCACATAGTAGAGACCCAGGATCATATCCTGCGAGGGAACAATGATCGGCGCGCCGTTGGCCGGCGACAGAACGTTGTTCGTCGACATCATCAGGACGCGCGCTTCCAGCTGGGCCTCAAGGCTCAAGGGGACGTGCACAGCCATCTGGTCGCCGTCGAAGTCCGCGTTGAACGCCGAGCAGACCAGCGGGTGCAGCTGGATTGCCTTGCCTTCGATCAGCGTGGGTTCGAACGCCTGGATCCCCAGACGGTGCAGCGTCGGTGCGCGGTTCAGCATCACCGGGTGCTCGCGGATCACCTCGTCGAGGATATCCCACACTTCGGGACGCTCTTTTTCGACCAGCTTCTTCGCCTGCTTCACGGTGCTGGACAGGCCCTTGGCCTCCAGACGCGAATAGATGAAGGGCTTGAAGAGTTCGAGCGCCATCTTCTTGGGCAGACCGCACTGATGCAGCTTCAGCTCCGGACCGGTCACAATGACCGAACGGCCGGAGAAGTCGACGCGCTTACCCAAGAGGTTCTGACGGAAGCGGCCCTGCTTGCCTTTCAGCATGTCGGACAGCGATTTCAGCGGGCGCTTGTTGGCGCCGGTGATGACGCGGCCGCGGCGGCCGTTGTCGAACAGGGCGTCAACGGATTCCTGCAGCATCCGCTTTTCGTTGCGGACGATGATGTCAGGCGCGCGCAGTTCGATCAGACGCTTCAGACGGTTGTTCCGGTTGATCACGCGGCGGTACAGGTCGTTCAGGTCGGAGGTCGCAAAGCGGCCGCCGTCCAGCGGAACCAGCGGGCGCAGTTCCGGCGGGATGACCGGGATCACGGTCATGATCATCCATTCCGGACGGTTGCCCGATTCCAGGAAGGATTCCACGACTTTCAGACGCTTGATGATCTTCTTGGGCTTCAGTTCGCCGGTGGCTTCGGCCAGTTCGGCGCGCAGCTGCTCGGCTTCTGATTCCAGGTCGATCTGGGCCAGCATGTCACGGATCGCTTCGGCGCCGATGTTGGCGGTGAAGGCGTCCATGCCATAGGCATCCTGGGCGTCCATGAACTCTTCTTCGGTCATCATCTGACCATAGGAGAGGTCGGTCAGGCCCGGCTCGATGACAACGTAGTTTTCAAAGTACAGAACCCGCTCCAGGTCGCGCAGGGTCATGTCCAGCATCAGGCCGATGCGGGACGGCAGCGACTTCAGGAACCAGATGTGCGCAACCGGCGCGGCCAGTTCGATGTGGCCCATGCGCTCGCGGCGCACTTTCTGCAGGGTGACTTCGACGCCGCATTTTTCGCAGACGACGCCACGGTATTTCATCCGCTTATATTTGCCGCAGAGGCATTCGTAATCTTTGATCGGGCCAAAGATACGGGCGCAGAACAAGCCGTCGCGCTCGGGCTTGAAGGTCCGGTAGTTGATGGTCTCAGGCTTTTTGATTTCGCCATAGGACCACGACAGGATCCGTTCCGGCGACGCCAGCGAGACTTTGATTTCATCAAAGACCTTAGGCGGCGTCAGCGGGTTGAACGGGTTGTTGGTGATTTCCTGGTTCATTTTGATACCTCAAATTCGTGCGGAAGGGAGGAGGGGGTAAGGGCCGGGGCCCTTACTCTTCTTCCGCATCCAGGAGTTCCATGTTCAGGCCGAGGCCACGGACTTCTTTAACCAGAACGTTGAACGATTCCGGAACGCCCGCTTCAAAGTTGTCCTCGCCCTTGACGATCGATTCATAGACCTTGGTCCGGCCGGCGACGTCATCCGATTTCACGGTGAGCATCTCCTGCAGGGTGTAAGCGGCGCCGTAAGCTTCCAGAGCCCAGACTTCCATCTCACCAAAGCGCTGACCGCCGAACTGTGCCTTACCGCCCAGCGGCTGCTGAGTAACGAGGCTGTAGGGGCCGGTGGAACGCGCGTGGATCTTGTCGTCCACCAGGTGGTGCAGCTTCAGCAGGTACTTGATGCCGACGGTGACCGGACGCGCGAACTGCTCGCCGGTGCGGCCGTCGAACAGGATCGACTGGCCGGACTGGTCAAAGCCCGCACGCACCAGGGCGTCGTTCACGTCGTCTTCCTTGGCGCCGTCAAAGACCGGGGTGGCAATCGGCACACCGCGGGTCACGTTGCCTGCGGCTTCGACCAGCGCACCCTCGTCCATGTTGGCGATGCCTTCGTCATAAACATCGTCGCCATAGGCGTGGTGCATCGCGTCACGAACCGGGGTCAGGTCGCCAGAGCGGCGGTATTCCTGCAGCGCGTCGTCCACCTTGATGCCGAGGCCGCGTGCGGCCCAGCCCATGTGGGTCTCCAGGATCTGACCGACGTTCATACGCGACGGCACGCCCAGCGGGTTGAGGCAGAAGTCGACCGGGGTGCCGTCGGCGAGGAACGGCATGTCCTCCATTGGCACCACTTTCGAGATCACACCTTTGTTGCCGTGACGGCCGGCCATTTTGTCGCCCGGCTGCAGCTTGCGCTTCACGGCGATGAAGACTTTGACCATCTTCATCACACCCGGCGGCAGGTCGTCGCCGCGGCGGACTTTTTCGACCTTGTCCTCGAAACGGGCATCCAGGGCACGCTTCTGCGCCTCGTACTGCTCGTTCAGGGCCTCGACAACCTGGGCGTCCTGCTCTTCCTCGAGGGCAAGCATCCACCACTGGCCGCGCGACAGCGAATCCAGCAGTTCCTCGTCGATCGGGGCACCGGAACGCACGCCTTTCGGGCCTTTGACAGCCACTTTGCCCAGGATCATGCCGCGCAGACGCGCATAGATGTTGCGGTCCAGGATCGCCAGTTCGTCGTCCCGGTCACGGGCCAGACGTTCGACTTCCTCACGCTCGATCTGCAGCGCACGCTCGTCTTTTTCCACACCGTGGCGGTTAAAGACGCGCACTTCGACCACAGTCCCGTAGTCGCCCGGCTTCACGCGCAGCGAGGTGTCGCGCACGTCGGAAGCCTTCTCGCCGAAGATGGCGCGCAGCAGCTTTTCTTCCGGGGTCATCGGGCTTTCGCCCTTCGGGGTGATCTTGCCGACCAGAATGTCGCCCGGCTCTACATCGGCACCGATGTAGACGATGCCCGCTTCGTCGAGGTTGCGCAGAGCTTCCTCGCCGACGTTCGGGATGTCGCGGGTGATTTCTTCCGGGCCAAGCTTGGTGTCACGGGCGGCGACTTCGAATTCCTCGATGTGGACCGAGGTGAAGACGTCGTCACGCGCGATGCGCTCGGAGATCAGGATGGAGTCCTCGTAGTTGTAGCCGTTCCACGGCATAAACGCGACGACCACGTTCTTACCCAGAGCCAATTCGCCCATATCGGTCGACGGACCGTCAGCGATGACTTCGCCCTTGGTCACAGTGTCGCCCACCTTCACCAGCGGACGCTGGTTGATACAGGTGTTCTGGTTCGAACGCTGGAACTTGCGCATCCGGTAGATGTCAACGCCCGCATCGCCCAGCTCCAGATCGGAGGTGGCGCGGATCACGATACGCTGCGCATCGACCTGGTCGATGATGCCCGCCCGCTTGGCCTGGATGGCCGCGCCGGAGTCGATCGCCACTTTTTCCTCGATGCCGGTGCCGACCAGCGGCGCCTCGGCACGCAGAAGCGGAACCGCCTGACGTTGCATGTTCGAGCCCATCAGAGCGCGGTTGGCGTCGTCGTTTTCCAGGAACGGGATCAGCGAGGCCGCAACCGAGACCAGCTGTTTCGGGCTGACGTCGATCAGGTCCACGCTTTCGCGCGGCGCCAGGGTGTAGTCGCCGGACTGACGGGTCGAGACCAGATCGTTGATGAACTTGCCGTTCTCATCCAGGGTCGCGTTCGCCTGCGCAACAGTGTGGCGCATTTCTTCGGTCGCGGACATGTAGTGGACTTCGTCGGTCACCTTCGCCTCGTTGACGACGCGGTAAGGTGTTTCGATGAAGCCGTACTTGTTGACGCGCGCAAAAGTAGCCAGCGAGTTGATCAGACCGATGTTCGGACCTTCCGGCGTTTCAATCGGGCACATCCGGCCATAGTGGGTCGGGTGAACGTCGCGGACCTCAAAGCCGGCACGCTCGCGGGTCAGACCGCCGGGGCCAAGCGCCGAGAGACGGCGTTTGTGGGTAACTTCCGACAGCGGGTTGGTCTGGTCCATGAACTGCGACAGCTGCGAGGAACCGAAGAATTCACGCACCGCGGCTGCAGCCGGTTTCGCGTTGATCAGATCCTGCGGCATCACAGTGTCGATCTCGACCGAGGACATACGTTCCTTGATCGCGCGCTCCATGCGCAGGAGGCCGACACGGTACTGGTTTTCCATCAGCTCGCCGACAGAACGCACGCGGCGGTTGCCAAGGTGGTCGATGTCGTCGATATCGCCGCGGCCGTCACGCAGGTCGACCAGCGCCTTGATGCAGGCAACGATGTCTTCCTTGCGCAGGGTGCGCTGGGTGTCTTCGGCGTCCAGAGCCAGGCGCATGTTCATCTTCACGCGGCCAACGGCGCTGAGGTCGTAACGCTCGCCATCAAAGAACAGGGTGTCGAACAGGGCCGACGCAGCTTCGACGGTGGGCGGCTCGCCCGGACGCATCACGCGATAGATGTCCATCAGCGCGCTTTCGCGGGTCCGGTTCTTGTCCTGCGCCATGGTGTTGCGCATGTAGGGACCGACGTTGATGTTGTCGATGTCCAGCACCGGAATGTCGGTGATGCCGGCATCCAGCAGCTCTTTCAGAGAGCCGCCGATCAGTTCGCCGTCCTTGTCGTATTCCAGGGTCAGCTCATCACCGGCTTCGACATAGATCGCGCCGTTTTCTTCGTTGATGATGTCCTGGGAAACATATTTGCCGACGATATGCTCGAAGGGCACCAGAAGCTCGGTGATGGTGCCTTCTTCGATCATTTTCTTGACGGCGCGCGGGGTGACTTTCTTGCCGGCCTCGCAGATGATCTCGCCGGTGGCCGCATCGACCAGGTCATAGGTCGGGCGGGTACCGCGCACACGTTCCGGGAAGAACGGGGCGACCCAGCCGCGGGACTTTTCAAGCTTGAACTGGACGGTGTTGTAATAGGCGCTCATGATGGCGTCCTGGTCCAAGCCCAGGGCGTACAGCAGAGTGGTCACCGGCAGTTTGCGGCGGCGGTCGATACGGGCAAAGACGATGTCCTTGGCGTCGAACTCGAAATCCAGCCAGGAGCCGCGGTACGGGATGATGCGGCAGGCAAACAGCAGCTTGCCCGAGGAGTGGGTCTTGCCCTTGTCGTGGTCGAAGAACACGCCCGGCGAACGGTGCATCTGGGACACGATCACACGCTCGGTGCCGTTGACGACAAAGGTGCCGTTCGGGGTCATCAGGGGCATGTCGCCCATGAAGACGTCCTGTTCCTTGATGTCTTTCACCGACTTGGCGCCGGTATCCTCATCGACATCAAAAACGATCAGGCGCAGGGTGACCTTCAGCGGCGCGCTGTAGGTCATGTCGCGCTGCATGCACTCTTCGACGTCGTATTTCGGTTTCTCAAACGCGTATTTGCCGAACTCCAGGACCGAGGTCTCGTTGAAGTCCTTGATCGGGAAAACCGACTGGAACACACCTTTGATGCCTTCGCCGTCCAGCGGTTCGGCTTCATCGCCAGAGCGCAGGAACAGGTCGTAGGAAGATTTTTGCACCTCAATGAGGTTCGGCATCTCCAGCACTTCGCGGATTTTGCCGTAGTATTTGCGTAGACGTTTCTGGCCAAGGAACGATTGAGCCATGTCAGATGTCACCTTTCGAGTTCTCACCGGTCAAGGATGCCGCCGGGCCCCGGCACCTTGCCCATACGAGACAGCGCGTTCGGATCAATTCATGGCCACCGTCCCGAAGGCAGCCTCCCGATCCTTTGAACTCCGCCTGAAAAAACACCTCCTCAGAGGCCCTTTCTAAGACAGGTTCGGCTGGGCCCGGAAAACTCCGGACCCAGCCAAATTTCCGATGCATCAGAAATGCACCAGGAGCAGGGCTTAGGCCAGCTCGACTTCTGCGCCAGCTGCTTCCAGCTTGGCTTTGACGTCTTCGGCTTCGGCTTTGTCGACGCCTTCTTTGATCTTGCCGCCGGCTTCGACCAGTTCCTTGGCTTCTTTCAGGCCCAGGCCGGTGATGCCGCGGACTTCTTTGATCACGTTGATCTTGGAAGCGCCGGCGTTCTTCAGAACGACGTCGAATTCGGTCTTTTCTTCTTCAGCAGCTGCGCCGCCGTCGGCGGCCGCCATGACAACTGCGCCGCCAGCTGCGGGCTCGATGCCATACTCATCCTTCAGGATGGTTTTCAGTTCTTGTGCTTCCAGCAGGGTCAGACCCACGATGCTTTCTGCGAGTGCTTTCAGATCAGCCATTGTATCAGCTCTTTCCGTTTACAGTATGTGTGTTCCAACGTGCAGGCTTTGCCCCACGCCAGTCATTCAGTGCCAACCGCTTACGCAGCTTCCGCCTTCTCTTCGATGGTCGAAAGGATGCTTGCGATGTTGCTTGCAGGTGCGCCAATTGCGCCGGCGATGTTGGAAGCGGGTGCGCCAATGCAGCTTGCGATCTGAGCAATAAGCTCGTCGCGGGACGGCATTTTCGACACGGCTTCGACGCCTGCGCGGTCCAGAGCATTCTCACCCATTGCGCCGCCGAGGATCTCAAACTTTTTGTTATCCTTGGCGAAACCCTCGGCCACTTTTGCAGCGGACACGGGGTCTTCGGAATAGGTCAGAACGGTCATCCCTGTCAGCAGGTCAGACATGCTTTCACACGGCTTTCCCTCGAGGGCGATTTTGGCGAGCCTGTTTTTGGCAACACGCACGGAGCTGTTCGCGTCGCTTGCACGCGCGCGCAGATCCTGCATCTCGGCAACTGTCAGACCGGCGTAGTGGGCAACCACTACGACGCCAGAGCTTTCGAAGATCTGGCCGAGTTCCTCGACCACTTTCTCTTTCTGGGCTCTATCCACAGTTCTCTCCAAGTTAGGGATGCTTATGCACCCCGGCTCATATTTGCCGGCCCATATGGCCCGGCGTTCAGGTCCGTTTTACGGGATGAGCCAAATCCGCCCGAGGGAATGAAAACCCTCGATCTTCTTGGTCTGTACCCGTCTCAGGAGGGAAATTAAGGCCCGATCGAAAGGCCACCCACCATCTTGGACGAAATGAAATAAAGCGCACGACGAATCGCACGCTTTATCTCGTAGCCGTAGTTAGTCGTATTTCACCGGTTTTCCAAGGGGGAAACTGGCCGCCTCAGGCAAATTCAGCGCGCCGCAAGACAGGACTGTCCGCCACGGGTTTCCAGGCAGCTCCTCAGCACACGCGCCTCCCCCGAAGTCAGCGTCATCGCCGCAGTCCTGCCGAACCGGTTGCCGCCCCGGCCAAGGGCCGGAAAAAGCGACAGCAGCTCAATGCGCTGCGCCGCACCCAGGGCGGCCACCGACCCTGGCGCCAGAAAGAAGCTTTCTGTCAGCACACCATTGGATCGCACGATGTGATGGCGGTCGAACATGAAATGGAAATAGCGGATTGCAGCCTGCTCGCGGATCCTGACTCCCGGAAGGCCGCAGAGATGCTTTGCAGCCACCAGGACATCCGCCTGGCCGAACAGCATCTCCGCAACCGGCAATTCCACGTGAACCCTGTGCTGCTGCGACAGGACCAGCTCGCCGGCATTCCCAATAGCCCCGGGTGCAAAAACCACAGGGGCAAAGTTTTCGCTGCCGCGAACCGGCGTGGATGAGATCCAGCGCACCGGCTGCAGCCCGGCATCCTTGGTCCAGACCATCTGCCCCGTGGCGATATCCTCCACGGCCACCTGACCATCAGCGGTCTCGATCTGCGTCCCTTCCCCAAAGCAGGTGACATAATCCGAATAGCGCGACGTGCCGGTGTTCTGGCCGCCGGTCTTTACATAGGATTTCCCGGCCTCAAGCGGCAGGTCCGTCGCAAACCCCCAGACATTGGATGTCTGACCGCCCTGCGAAAAGACATAGATCGTAATCTCCGGCCCGGCAGGGTTGCCGTTTCCGTCGAGCTCGCGCAACAGGATATGCGACTCGGATTCAACTTGCGCACCGTCCGCAACGATGCCGCCGCCATCGGTTATGACGTGGTCTGTTTCCCGGTCGTCATTGAATCTGTTCCGCCCGCCGCCGGTATCATTCAGCGTGACTTCGGTTCCGGTGCCGCCGGAATAGGCGAAAACGGTCCCGTTGGGCGTGTCCGAGTTGTTAATGACCGCATCACCGACAATCGAGCCATTGGAGCTCGACGTGACAACCAGGCTCGAACTGCCCTGAGCGAAGAAACTGCGAAGTGCCATAGCCCGCAATTATGAGTGCAAGCAATCAGGCGCAAGGGTAAACACATGGTTGAAATGCAACGCACGGTCTTTTGAGCGGCGCACCGCCGCCGGACGAAAAAAGGGCCCCGGGTGCAACGCCCGGAGCCCTTGTTCTGGCACTGCCGCCCGAATTACTCGGTGACAGCGTTGTCCACATCAACAGTGACGCCCGGGCCCATGGTCGAGGTCAGGTTGATCTTTTTCATGTAGGCGCCCTTGGCGCCCGACGGCTTGGCCTTGGCCACGGCCGAGATGAAGGCACGGACGTTTTCGACCAGCTTGGCTTCATCAAAGGAGGCTTTGCCGACGCCGGCATGCACAACGCCGCCTTTTTCAGCTTTGAACTGGACTTCGCCGCCCTTGGCTGCTTCCACAGCTGCCTTGACGTCCATGGTCACGGTGCCGACCTTGGGGTTCGGCATCAGGTTGCGCGGGCCGAGGATCTTACCCAGACGGCCAACGACAGGCATCATGTCCGGGGTTGCGATGCAACGGTCAAAGTCGATGTTGCCGCCCTGGATGGCTTCCATCAGGTCTTCGGCGCCGACGATGTCTGCACCAGCCGCCTGAGCTTCTTCAGCCTTGGGGCCGCGGGCGAACACTGCAACGCGCATGGCTTTGCCGGTGCCGTTCGGCAGACCGACAACACCGCGGACCATCTGGTCTGCGTGGCGGGTGTCAACACCCAGGCTCATGGCGATTTCGACGGTTTCGTCGAATTTCGCGGTGGCGTTCGCCTTGATCAGGGCAACAGCCTCTTCGACAGACAGGTTGTCTTTGCCGACGAGAGCTTCGCGCGCGGCGCGGGTACGTTTACCGAGCTTTGCCATCTTACTTCACCTCGATGCCCATGGAGCGGGCAGAGCCCAGGATGATCTGCATTGCCGCCTCGATGTCGTTGGCGTTCAGATCTTTCATCTTGGCTTCGGCGATTTCTTTCACCTGGGCCGCGGTCACGGTGCCGACGGTTTCGCGCGACGGGGTTTTTGCACCCGACTTCACCTTGGCAGCCTTCTTCAGGTAATAAGACGCGGGCGGCGTCTTGATGTCCATGGTGAAGGACTTGTCCTGATAGTAGGTGATCACGGTCGGGCACGGCGCGCCGGGCTCCAGGTCTGCGGTCTTGGCGTTGAACGCCTTGCAGAATTCCATGATGTTGATGCCGCGCTGACCCAGCGCCGGACCAACCGGCGGGCTTGGGTTTGCCTGACCGGCTTTAACTTGCAGCTTCATCGTGCCGACGAGCTTCTTAGCCATTTGGTTTTCCTTTCAACAAGGGCGGGACGCGTCCCGTCCGATGTATGTTGCGTGGTCGGATGTCAGGATCGCGATCCCTTGATCTCCCACGAGAGACTCTCGCCCGAAGACGATAGAGGCGGCATGTACAGGGGAATGGTGGGGTTGGCAAGTGGCGGGCGGTGGAAATGGGACGGCAGCATTAAGGAATTTCCGCTGGGGTTCTATGCAGTTGGCAACTGCGTAGAACACTCCGCTATCTCCTAGTTTTCAGCTTTACCTTCATCAATCACTTGCTGGAATGAGATATCGATCACTCTTGCAAGAGAACGCGCCTCCAACCAATTCAGTCCAACTTGCACTAACTCGCATTCGGTTTCCTGAAGATCTTCCGGGCAGGTTTCATGGTTGGAATTGTCAAGGCGCTCCAACCGCCGTTCATAGCTCCTTCGAGAGCGCACCTTCATTTCTGCGGCAGGCTCCAAGAAAGGGCGGATCATCACGACCTCGGATGAAAGGCGCGATGCCAAGGAGCGGCGGCAGGTCTCATGATACTCTTTGCTGCGGCCCACCTCACAGTATTTTATTGCTGCCTTCAGACAATCGAGCTCTAGAACAGACGACATGGGCGCTGTTGTTGGCGCCAACGCCACACAACCGTCGAGCCATCCTTTCACATCATCCAAGCCAAAATCATCAGCTTGACTGGGCGAGGCACTGAAGAGCATTGCCGAGAATAACACAACGATGAATCTCACTTTCACTCCAGCTCCTAATTAGATCAGCCCAGTCAACTTTAGCGAGCGGTTCCGCTGGAGAACAGAGTGCTCTCCGGCTTGCAATGACACTCCAAATTGAGTGCTGCGATCAGCCTTCCGATTGCTGAAGGCCAACCATCGCGGTGAATGACGGCATCGCATCTCTCTCAAAACAAAAAACGCCGCGTTGAACCCAACGCGGCGCCTCGAATTCCATAGCGCGGGCACCCTGCCCGCCGCCAATCACCCCTGCTTGGTCACCTGGGTGAAGTCCAGCTCGACCGGGGTTTCGCGGCCGAAGATCGACACGGTGACCTTGAGCTTCTGGCTGTCCTCGTCGACCTCTTCGACCATGCCGTCGAAATCCTCGAACGGGCCGTCGTTGACCTTGACCTTCTCGCCGATCTCGTAATGGATCAGGGTGCGCGGCGCCTCGACGCCTTCCTCGACGCGGCCCAGGATGCCCTGCACCTCAGCGTCGCGCATCGGCATCGGGCGGCCTTGCGGGCCGAGGAAGCCGGTGACCCGGTTGATCGAGGAAATCAGGTGATAGCCGCGGTCGGACATTTCCATGTGGACCAGCACGTAGCCCGGCATGAACCGGCGCTCGGTCGAGACTTTCTTGCCGCGGCGGATCTCGATCACCTCTTCGGTGGGGACCAGCACTTCGTCGATCTCGTCCTCAAGGCCCTGTTCAGCGACCGAGGTGCGGATTTGCTCTGCGATTTTCTTTTCGAAGTTCGAAAGAACGCTGACCGAATACCACCGTTTCGCCATGAACTGTCGTCCTTGTTTTGCCAGGCGGGCCATTGCCGCGCCGCCGCTTTATCATCCCGATGCAGCCCTGAAGCTGCGCTCTCCAACAAAAAGCGGCGTGCAAACCGAATCGCCGCACGCCCGCCTCAATAGTTATGGCTCACCTACCGCCCATTGCCGCCAAGATCAAGGGCGGCGCAGCAACATGAGCATGGCAGCCAGCAAACTGCCGCAGGCTTAGCCGAACATCCCCAGCAAGCCCTGCAGGCCATAGCGGATCAGCAGGTCGACCAGTGCAAAGAACACCGCCGTAAGCGCCGCCATGATGAACACCATGACCGTGGTCAGCAGCACCTCGCGCCGGGTCGGCCAAACGACCTTGGACACTTCGGCACGGACTTGCTGAATGAACTGAACTGGATTGATAGTCGCCATACTGGGGGTGTCTCTCTGCTAGCAGTGGTCGCGATTTAACGCCTGCTGCGGGTAAATTCAAGCCCTGCTCCGGTGCCGGGGCAGATTGGACCGCCCAGTCAATCCAATTTTAATCCACTTCCTGCAAAACTGTCCCAAGCAGCCCCGGCGCCCTGTGCGCGCCGTGCAGGCCTATCCCGCGTTTATTGATGAGATTGGATGCCATGACACCCGCATATTCCTTATCCCAGGCCGAACAGCTTGAACGTGACTCCAAACTTGAGGATGCTGTGCTTGCCTATTCCGGCATCCTGGCACGCAACCCGAAGAACACCCGCGCCCTGCAAGCGCTGAGCTCCCTGCGCGGCCGCTTGCGCGAACAGCGGGAACCATCGCCGGACACCAAAGCGGAACTGGAGACAGCGCTTGCCGCCGGCCGCCATTTCGATGCGGCTGACAGCTGCGGCGCCTTGCTCAAGACGTTCCGCGACTCGCATTTCCTGTGGGATTTCCTGGGCCGCTGCCACCTGGCGGCCGGCCATCTGGACAACGCCGCAACCTGCCTGAACAAGGCCTGCGGGCTGAACCCCCAGGAAGCAGGCACCTATGCCGCGATGGGGCGTGTCCATATGGCGCGCGGGCAGCAAGACAACGCCATAGCGCTGTATCAGAAAGCCCTGAAACTGGATGCAGAATGCCTGCCTGCCCTGTGCAGCATGGCCGAAGCCCTGCCGCTTGAGGGCCGCAGCGTTGAGGCCGCCGGTGTTCTGCGCCAGGCGGTTTCCCTTGCCCCTGAAGATGCCTCGCTGCATTTCAAACTGGCCAGCCTGCTCCAGAAGCTGGGCGCCCCCGCTGAAGCCAAAGAGCATTACACCCGTGCAGCCAGCCTGGATCCGCAGCTGACCGAAGCTCATTTCCAGCTTGGCCTGCTGCTTAAGGCCGAGGGCAGGTTTGCGGATGCCCTGCCTTGTTTTGACAAGATCCTGCAGATTTCACCATCCGATGACCGCAGCCGCACCCAGCGGCTGCATGTTCTGGCGGAGCTCAATGACTGGCGGTGGGTGCAGGAATACGCAGACTACCGGCGCCTGCTGGGCTTGCGCGGCAGCGGCTGCGATCCAAGCGTGCTGATGCTGATGGAAGACAACCCCGATCTGCTGCGGGCACGGGCCCAGGCTTATGCCAGCGACGCGTCTTCGGTGTTTGAGCTGCAAGCGGCCCCTCCTGTCCGGGAGCGTCCCGCCCGGCTGCGGATTGGATACTTCTTTGCCGGCAGTGACGGAGACGCAGTTGCAAGCCGGCACGCGGCAATGCTGGCAGCCCACGATAGCACCCGGTTTGAAATTCACGCCTATGCCACCGGCACAGAACTTGCAGCAGAAACCGCTGCCGGACTGAGCCAAACCGTCTCCTGTTTCAAGCAACTGGGCGGACCAGCCGGACAAGACGCGGCCGCCGCAATCAAGGCAGACCGTCTGGACATTGCCGTGGATATCTCAGGCTATACAAACGGCAGCCTGAGCCAACTGCTTTCCGACCGGCTGGCACCGCTGCACATTGCATGGCCGGGATACCCCGGCACCATGGGCACCGCCGCCTTTGATTACCTGGTCAGCGATTACACCGTGTGCCCGCCCGGCAGCGAACGCTATCACAACGAATACCTGCTGCGCCTGCCGGAAAGCCATCTGGCGGTGACGCCGGCACCGGCCCTTCCAACGGAGCGCCCGGGCCGGGCCAGCTGCGGCCTGCCGGAGACTGGATTTGTATTCTGCAACTTTGCAGCAGGCAGCCGGATCACCCCGTCAGAATTCGACATCTGGATGCGGCTGCTGAGCGGGGCCAAGAATAGCGTTCTGTGGCTGCAGGATAACGGCGCGCATGCAGTGTCCAGCCTGCGCCGGGCTGCGGCGGCGCGCGGCGTAGATCCGGACCGGCTCGTCTTTGCACCGCCTGCCCCGCCGGCGGAACACCAGGCCCGCCTGCCGCTGGCAGATTTATTCCTGGACACCTTCACTGTGAATGCCCGCAGCGCCGCCCAGTCAGCCTTGGCAGCCAGGCTGCCGGTGCTCACCTTGCCGGGGCAGCAATTCGCCGCCCGCACTGTCGCAAGCCTGCTGCAGGCCGCCGGGCTGCCGGAACTGATCGCCGCCAGCGCAGAGAACTACGAGGCAAAGGCTGCAGGCCTGGCGCAGGATCCAGAGGCCGGCAAAACACTGAAACGCCACCTCCAGCATGCGGCTTTGCCGAACCCGGCACGCCTGGCACGGCAAATCGAACAGGCCTATGACGCCGCCTATGACCGGTATTTGCAAGGAGCCGCCCCGGAGCACCTGCCGCTGGCCTAACCATAGCAAAGGCGTCTGCAGCCCAAGCGGGCGGGCTTTCCCGGAGGCGTTTTGCGGTTCTGCTGGTGATCCGGTGAAATGGCAGGGGCATCAGGGTTCGAACCCGAGACCTACGGTTTTGGAGACCGTCGCTCTACCAACTGAGCTATACCCCTGTACGGTGCGGCATTTCCTAAGGCAGACGTGCTGCGCTGGCAAGAGGAAAAACGGGTTTTCCGGGTGCCGGCCTGCGGTTTGGCCGTTGCAGGCTTTGCCGCGGCTCAGCCATGCAGTAAGACAAGGCGGATGCCGGGGCCTTTTGCTCCGGGACACTCGAAAATACGAGCCGCCAATCGTGAGCCTAAGAAAGAAAATCGCTGACAGCCCCCGCGTCAACCGCGCCATCGAGGGGCTGTTTGCCGCCTATGTGCGATTCGCCTTCCGCACCTCGCGCTGGACCCGCAGCGGGTTCGACGACATGGACGCCTGCGTGCGCCGCGGCGAGCCGGTGATCTTTGTGCTGTGGCACCAGCGGCTGATCATGGCGCCTTATCTGTTTGACACCTCGCTGGGCCGCATCTGCGCCCTGACCTCCTCGGCCCGCGCCGGACGGCTGGCCGGCCAGATCCTGGTCCGGCTTGGGTTTGAGACCATCCCGATGTCCAGCCACAAGCGCCATGTGGCGCTGTCGCGCGAAGTGCTGCGCCGCACCCGGGACGGCTGCTCAATCGGCATCGCCGCTGACGGGCCGCGCGGCCCGGCGCGCATATCCTCAACCGTCCCAGTTGTCTGGGCCCGGATGACCGGCTGCCGGGTGTTCACGGTGGCTTTTGCCGAAAAAAAGGTGATTGAACTGCCGACCTGGGACCGGCAAATGCTGCCTCTGCCATTTTCCAGGGGTGTGCTGATGTGCCAGGAGTGGACAGATGAAGTCCCGAAAAAGCCAACCGGTTCCGAGGCAGAAAACTTGCGATTAAGCTTGGAAGCCTCGCTGGAGACCATCACCGCTGCGGCAGACAGCGCCGCCGGGCGGACTGGCGAGCGGCCGCAGGCTCAATCCACCTGAATACCGTTTCCCTGCGAGGGAAACGGCTCGGAAAAATCGATTTTTCCGGGCCGGAAACGGTGCCGGTTTCCGGTTGCAGCAATGCAAAATAAGGGCCGCTCTTTCGAGCGGCCCTTTCGCAGAACAGTTCTGAGTGGCTCTCGGCGATTTTCCTTTGGAAAACCGCCTGCCGCCACCAGACGGCAAAGCCGTCTTACTCGGTGATTTTCGACACAACACCGGCGCCGACGGTGCGGCCGCCTTCGCGGATGGCGAAGCGCAGGCCGTTTTCCATCGCGATCGGGGCGATCAGTTCAACGTCGAACTTCAGGTTGTCGCCCGGCATCACCATCTCGGTGCCCTCAGGCAGGGTCACGGTGCCGGTCACGTCGGTGGTGCGGAAGTAGAACTGCGGACGGTAGTTCGCAAAGAACGGCGTGTGACGGCCGCCTTCTTCCTTGGTCAGGATATAGGCCTCAGCTTCGAACTTGGTGTGCGGGTTCACCGACTTGGGTGCGCACAGAACCTGGCCGCGCTCAACGCCGTCACGGTCGATGCCGCGCAGCAGGGCGCCGATGTTGTCGCCGGCTTCACCGCGGTCCAGCAGCTTGCGGAACATTTCAACACCGGTGCAGGTGGTGGTCTTGGTGTCGCGGATACCAACGATTTCGATCGAGTCGCCAACGTTGATCACACCGCGCTCAACCCGGCCGGTCACAACGGTGCCGCGGCCCGAGATCGAGAACACGTCTTCAACCGGCATCAGGAACGGCTGGTCAACAGCACGCGCCGGGGTCGGGATGTATTCGTCAACAGCTGCCATCAGCTCTTTGATCTTCTCTTCGCCGATTTCAGGCTTGTTGCCTTCCATTGCGGCCAGAGCCGAACCCGCGATGATCGGGATATCGTCGCCCGGGTAGTCGTAGGACGACAGCAGCTCGCGGATTTCCATTTCCACCAGCTCAAGCAGCTCTTCGTCGTCGACCTGGTCAACCTTGTTCATGAAGACAACCATGTGCGGGATGCCGACCTGGCGGCCCAGCAGGATGTGCTCGCGGGTCTGCGGCATCGGGCCGTCAGCAGCGTTCACAACCAGGATCGCGCCGTCCATCTGCGCCGCGCCGGTGATCATGTTTTTCACATAGTCAGCGTGGCCGGGGCAGTCGACGTGGGCGTAGTGGCGGGTCTCGGTCTCATACTCGACGTGGGCGGTCGAGATGGTGATGCCGCGGGCTTTTTCTTCCGGTGCGCCGTCGATCTGGTCGTAGGCTTTGAAGTCACCGAAGTATTTGGTGATTGCTGCGGTCAGCGTGGTTTTGCCGTGGTCAACGTGGCCGATGGTGCCGATGTTGACGTGCGGTTTTGTACGCTCAAACTTTTCCTTAGCCATTCCTTAGGCGCCCTTTTGAAACAGGGGTCATGCATTGACCCGGTTACCTCTGCGCGGGCGGGTTATTTGGTTTGAGCGGAAAAATCAACCCGTTCTTGCTTGACGGAGGCGGAATTCGCAAGGCTCAGCCAGCTGGCGCGGGCACGGCGGCATCCGCAGCAGCTCCGCTGCTGAACCCCGCCGCCGGGCGCGGCGCAAACCAGCCCTCGGCCTCATGCTGTTTTGCCATCCATTCTTCGACCTTGTCGGCAATATTGACTGCCAGACCCTGGATTTGCTGCTGTTTGGTGCGGGCGTGGCCGGATCCCAGCAGCGCGCTTTCGCCGGTGGTGCTTTCAAAGATCTCCATCTGGTGCTTCTTGGCCAGGAATTTCTTTTCCGCTACGTCATAGACAAAGACGTTCACCACCACCGCGCTTTTGGGTGAGAACAGAACCGGCACGCCGGGCGGTGCCAGCATGAAACCCTCCAATGTTACTGCCACATCATATTCCTGCGCCCCCTGATAGCGGCGCAGGCGGGTTTCCAGGGCGTTCTTCATCGCAGCATCCCATTCGCTGTGTTCCGCATTGCGCGACAGCGGCCATTGCAGCGCCTTTTCGGTGTAGACATGCGTTACCCGTGCCTGAAAGGCGCCGAGATCCTCGGGCGCTTCGTCCAACCGGGTTTCACCGCAGGCAGCGAGCAAGGCCATCGTGGCCAGAATGGAAAGAATGCGGATCATGGACGCCCCCCAAGGAAATTCGATCCCGCCCAGATAGCCGGGCGCAGTGCGGCGGGTAAAGGCCTGGAAACAGCAACCCCCGCGCAGGTGGCGCGGGGGGCACAGGCGGGCAGCAGGTTTTTGCCGCCTTACTTGAACTTGTAATCGCGCGGGAAACCATGCGGCGGGCGTTTGCCAACCCCGGCCCGTTTTCCCAGCCACTGGGTGAGGTCGGCCTCATGCCGGGTCTTGCCGCCGCCCATTTCCCACTTGAGCCCATCATCCCAATTGAAGGTAGTGACGTCGCTGAGGCCGCCGTCCAGCTCCAGCGAACCCTGCTTGCCACGGGCCATATTGTATTTCTGCAGGCGTACGCCCTTGCCGCGGGTGAGTTCCGGCATTTCCTCGACCGCGAAGACAAGGAACTTGCCGTTTTCCGAGACAATGGCGACGTGATCGCCGTCGACCGGGATACAGATCTTGGCGTGGTCATCGTTCTTGACGTTCAGCACCTGCTTGCCGCTGCGGGTCTGCGCGACGATTTCCTTTTCAGCGCAGATGAAACCGTTACCGGCATCGGATGCAACCAGCAGCCGTCCCTCGGGGTTATGGATCAACAGATCGACAATCTCTGCCTCGTTCGGCAGGTCGACCATCAGGCGCAGCGGTTCGCCCATGCCACGGCCGCCAGGGAGATTCGCCGCCGACAGAGTGTAGAAACGGCCGTTGGAACCGAACACCAAGAGCCGGTCGGTGGTTTCCGCGTGGAAGACAAAGCGCGGGCCATCACCGTCCTTGAACTTCAATTCGCGGTTCAGGTCGATGTGGCCAGTCATCGCCCGGATCCAACCCATCTGGCTGCAGACAACAGTGATCGGCTCCTTGTCGATCATCGCTTCCAGCGGCACGTCCTCGACCTCGCCCGCCTCGGCAAAGCGGGTGCGGCGGGCGCCGCCGGCGTAGTCCTTGCCGAACTGCTTCTTGGTCTCTTTCAGCTGTTCGGAGATGCGGGTCCACTGCAGTTCTTCAGAGCCCAGGAGTTCGACCAGCCCGGCACGTTCGGCGCGCAGCGCGTCGCGTTCGCGGACCAGTTCGATTTCTTCAAGCTTGCGCAACGACCGCAGGCGCATGTTGAGGATGGCCTCGGCCTGAACCTCTGTCAGCTCGCCTGTGCCAGGTGCCGGGGTGATGTATTCGGCCTCGGTGAAGGCGCGGGGGTGGTCTTTGCTCCAATCCTCGCGGATCAGCGCGGCCTTGGGGTCCTCGTCATAGCGAATGATGTCGATCACACGGTCGAGGTTCAGGAAGGCGATGATGAAGCCTTCGAGCACCTCCAGCCGGTGGTCGATTTTTTCCATCCGGTGCTGCGAGCGGCGCTGCAGCACGTCGCGGCGGTGATCGAGGAAGGCGCGCAGCACTTCCTTCATCGAGCAGACCTTGGGGGTCACACCATCGATCAGCACGTTCATGTTCAGGCTGAAGCGGATTTCCAAGTCCGAGTTGCGGAACATCATGTTCATCAGAACCTCGGGGTCCACGTTCTTGGACTTGGGTTCGAGGATGATGCGGATGTCGTCGGCCGATTCGTCGCGCACGTCGGCGAGAATCGGCACCTTCTTGGTCTGGATCAGCTCGGCGATCTTCTCGATCAGCTTGGATTTCTGGACCTGATAGGGGATCTCGGTCACGACGATCTGCCACTGGCCTCGGCCCAGGTCCTCGACCTCATGGGTGCAGCGCAGGCGGAAAGAGCCGCGTCCCGTGCTGTAGGCCTTGGCGATGTTTTCCTTGGGCTCGACAATGACGCCGCCGGTGGGGAAGTCCGGACCCGGCACATAGTTCAGCAGGGTATCGTCGCGGGCATCCGGGATTTTGATCAGATGCAGGCAGGCGTCGATCAGCTCGGCAATATTGTGCGGCGGAATATTGGTGGCCATGCCCACCGCGATGCCGGCCGCACCATTGGCGAGGATGTTCGGAAAGGTCGCGGGCAGCACTGCCGGTTCGGTCAGACGGCCATCATAGTTGTCCCGGAAATCGACCGAATCTTCGTTGAGGCCTTCGAGCATTGCCTCGGCGACGAAGGTCATCCGCGCCTCGGTGTAGCGGGACGCCGCCGGGTTGTCGCCGTCGATGTTGCCGAAGTTGCCCTGTCCGTCGACCAGCGGATAGCGGACGTTGAAGTCCTGCGCCAGCCGCGCCATCGCGTCATAGATCGCGGCGTCGCCATGGGGGTGGAAGTCGCCCATGGTGTCGCCGGAAATTTTGGCCGATTTCAAAAAGCCGCCGGACGAACTGAGCCGCAGGCGGTTCATCGCATAAAGGATCCGCCGGTGAACCGGCTTGAGCCCGTCACGCGCATCGGGCAGCGCCCGGTGCATGATGGTGCTGAGCGCATAGGTCAGATAGCGCTCGCCAATGGCGCGGCGCAGCGGTTCCAGGATTTCGCCTTGTTCGGGGGCGGAGGGCATGTCGGGGTCTTCTACCAGATCGGTCATGAATCGGTGATACTGCCGCTGCCGGAATTGGTAAAGCGGGCGCGCGCGAAATTCGCACACCGCTGCACAGTTCGGGGGCAGTTCGGGGGAGAAGACACCTGACTCTCCCCTGTTTCCTGCGCCTTAACTTGCGCTAGTTAAATTGGAACCAGGCAGCCGCGCCGCGCGTTTGTTTCTGAATTCATGCAATAGAGTGCAGCTGCCGTCTGTTGGTCTGGGGGGACCGGATTATGTCGCGATTTGTTATGGTATCATTCGCCTTCCTTGGGTGGGGCTTTTACGAGTTGAGCGGAGGAGCGGATTTTGAGCCGCCGAAACGGCCTGCTGCAGTGGCAGAGACCGAATCTGCGGCCCAGCCGGTTGAACAGGCCGGAATCACAGCCGCATCACTCAAAACCCGGCCTGTCCTGACACAGCGGGCGCAGGTTCAAACCCCGGCCCGTCCCGCAGCAGATCCGGAACTGCGCCAGCGTGTGGCAGCAGAGCATCTGGCCAGCGCATCCGGTGTGCTTACCTCAACCCAGGCTGCCTTCTCAGGCGAACCTGCACCGGGTGCATTGCAGCTGGCATCGCTTGATGGCGGCCTTGCAGCCATCACCGCTGCGCCCGCCGCGGCTGCTGCGGCCCCCGTCACACAGCCCGCATCAGCGGCGTTCCCGGACCGCCGCAGCATCCGTGCCTCACGCGTGAATATGCGCCAGGGGCCAGGCACATCCTATCCGGTCATTACCCGCCTTCTGGGCGGTGACGAGGTCATCGTGATTGAGGACAGCGGCACCGGCTGGCTGCATCTTCGCGCCCCGGACAAGGGCGTTACCGGCTGGATTGCCGCTTCCCTGGTGAGCAAGAAACGCCCATAACTGCTGCGGAGGATTCCGGGGCAAGAGGCGTTCACATGAAGAAAACCATTCTGATTACCGGCTGTTCCTCAGGGATCGGCCTGGATGCGGCACGCGGCATGCGGGAACGCGGCTGGCGGGTGTTTGCCTCCTGCCGCCAGCAGCGGGACTGCGACCGGATGCGCGCCGAGGGGTTCGAAAGCCCGCGGATTGACTACACGGATCCGGCCAGCATCACATCCGGTCTGGCCGAAGTGCTGGCGGCCACAGACGGCACGCTGGATGCGCTGTTCAACAACGGCGCCCACGGGCTGCCCGGCGCGGTGGAGGATCTGCCGACCGACGCCCTGCGGACAATTTTTGAGGCCAATTTCTTTGGCTGGCACGAGCTGACACGGCAGGTGATTCCAGTGATGCGGGCGCAAGGGCATGGGCGGATCGTGCAGAATTCCTCGATCCTGGGATTTGTCACATTCCCTTGGCGCGGTGCCTATGTGGCAACGAAATACGCGCTGGAAGGGCTGACCGACACGCTGCGGGTGGAGCTGCGAGGCACCGGGATCCATATGGTGCTGATCGAGCCGGGACCGGTGACGTCGAAAATCCGGGAAAAATCAATCCCGCATTTTGAGCGGTTCATCGACTGGCAGGCGTCGCCCCTGCGCGACCTTTACGAATCGCGCCTGCTGAAGCGGCTGTATGAAAGCAGTGGACCGGACCGGTTCGAACTGCCGGCCTCAGCCGTGACAGCCAAGCTGGCACACGCCTGCGAATCCCGCCGTCCGCGCGAACGCTATTACGTCACCACCCCCACCCATATCGCCGGATTTCTGCGCCGGATCCTCAGCACAAGGGCAATTGACCGCATCCTGGTGAAGCTCGGATAGCAGATTCGCAGTCGCCAACGGAGCTGACGCAGGGTAGACGGAGGCAACAGAATTGATGCGCCTTTGGGGGACAAAATGAGCGATCCGCTGTATTATCTGGGACTGGCAGCCGTTGCCGCCGTGGTTGTGGCACTGGTCGTCGGCATCGGCGGCTTTGGCAAGGGCGGCGAGTTCAACCGCAAGAATGCAAACAAGATGATGCGGTTGCGCATCCTGTTTCAATTCATTGCGGTGGCGATACTGCTGGCCTACGTCTACCTGCGCAGCAACGGAGGATAAGCGGCAATGGTTGTTTTGAACAAGATTTACACCCGCACCGGCGACAAGGGCGAAACCGCCCTTGGCAACGGCGACCGCGTGGCCAAGCATTCGGCCCGGGTCAATGCCTATGGCACTTCGGATGAGCTGAATTCCTTTGTCGGCGTGGCCCGGCTGGAAGCAGAGGGTGAAATGGACGCCGCACTGGCGCGCATTCAGAACGATCTGTTCGACCTGGGTGCCGATCTATGCCGTCCGGAGATGGCCAAGGACGCGGATGCGGAATACCCGCCGCTGCGGGTTGCCGTCGCTCAGGTCGAACGGCTGGAGGCCGAGATTGACGTGATGAACAAGGATCTGGAAGCGCTGCGCAGCTTCATCTTGCCGGGCGGCTCGAAACTGGCAGCACATTTGCATGTCTGCCGCACCGTGGCGCGCCGCGCCGAACGGTTGGCCACCGACCTCAGCACCGGTGAGGACGTGAACCCGGCGGCGGTGAAATACCTGAACCGCCTGTCGGACTGGTTCTTTGTCGCCGCCCGCGTTGCCAACAATGGCGGCAAGGACGACGTTCTGTGGGTTCCCGGCGCCAACCGCTGATTCCCCCTGCCACCGGTTTGATTCGCGATTTCATGCCGGTTTTCGGCCAATCCCGCGGGCAACGCGTCATTTGCATGCCCGCGGCAGCGCCAATCCGGGAGGCGGATTTCCCACCGGAAACATTCTTGCAAAAATGATGTTCCAAATGAGCAAACGCGACGTCGGCGTGCGCTAACGTGACGATTTTGCCCTGTTGCAGGCGCACACCAGCCGGTATCAACGCTGCGAGAGCATAGAGGGGAGTCGCCCTGGGGCGGCTTGCCGTTTGTTAAGGAGAGAACGCAAAATGAAGGTACTCGTGCCTGTCAAACGCGTGATTGACTACAACGTGAAGGTCCGCGTCAAAGCGGACGGCAGCGGTGTCGATCTCGCCAACGTGAAAATGTCGATGAACCCCTTCGACGAAATCGCCGTCGAAGAAGCCATCCGCCTGAAAGAAGCCGGCAAGGCTGACGAGGTGGTTGCAGTTTCGATCGGCGTGAAGCAGGCCCAGGAAACCCTGCGCACCGCGCTGGCCATGGGTGCAGACCGCGCCATCCTGGTGGTTGCTGCCGATGACGTGCACACCGACATCGAGCCGCTGGCCGTTGCGAAAATCCTGGCCAAAGTGGTCGAGGAAGAGCAGCCGGGCGTCGTGCTCTGCGGCAAGCAGGCAATCGACAACGACATGAACGCAACCGGCCAGATGCTGTCGGCGCTTTTGGGCTGGTCCCAGGGCACCTTTGCGTCCGAGCTGGACATCGAAGGCGAAACCGCCAAGGTGACCCGTGAGGTCGACGGCGGCCTGCAGACCATTTCCGTGAAGATGCCCGCCATCATCACCGTGGACCTGCGCCTGAACGAGCCCCGCTATGCGTCGCTGCCGAACATCATGAAGGCAAAGAAGAAGCCGCTGGCCGAGAAAACCGCAGCCGACTACGGCGTCGACGTCACGCCGCGCCTCGAAATCGTCAAGACCGAAGAACCCGCGGCCCGCGCTGCAGGCATCGTGGTTGGTTCTGTTGACGAGCTGGTTGAGAAACTCAAAGAAGCGGGGGCTGTGTAATGGCTGTTCTTCTCCTTGCTGAAGTGACCGACGGCGCCCTGGCGCTGGACGCAACCGCAAAAGCCGTTGCCGCAGCTGCATCGCTGGGCGACGTGACCGTTCTAGCCGCTGGCGCCTCTGCTGCTGCGGCTGGCGAAGAAGCCGCCAAGATCGCAGGCGTTGCCAAGGTGCTGGTCGCCGAGGACGCATCGCTGGGCCACCGCCTGGCGGAGCCGACCGCGGCCCTGATCGCTGGCCTGGCGTCTGATTTTGAGCACATCGTTGCGCCCGCCACCACCGACGCCAAGAACGTTCTGCCGCGCGTTGCCGCGCTGCTGGACGTGATGGTGATCTCGGACGTTTCCGGCGTTGTCGACGGCAACACCTTCGAGCGCCCGATCTACGCCGGCAACGCGATCCAGACCGTGAAGTCGAACGACGCCAAGAAAGTCGTCTCGATCCGCACCGCGTCCTTCGACGCAGCGGGCGACGGCGGTTCGGCATCGGTTGAGACCATCTCTGCCGCTGCGAACCCGGGCCTGTCCGAGTGGGTCGAAGACAAGGTTGCCGCAAGCGACCGCCCCGAGCTGACCTCGGCCGGCATCGTTGTCTCCGGCGGCCGCGGCGTTGGCTCCGAAGAAGACTTCAAACTGATCGAAGGCCTGGCCGACAAGCTGGGTGCCGCCGTTGGCGCATCGCGCGCTGCCGTCGACTCGGGCTACGCCCCGAACGACTGGCAGGTTGGTCAGACCGGCAAGGTTGTTGCTCCGGACCTGTATGTCGCCATCGGCATCTCCGGCGCCATTCAGCACCTGGCCGGCATGAAGGACTCCAAGGTCATCGTGGCGATCAACAAGGACGAAGAAGCACCGATCTTCCAGGTTGCGGACTTTGGCTTGGTTGCCGACCTGTTCGAAGCCGTCCCAGCCTTGACCGAAAAGCTGGGCTAAGCCCGGCTCGACAGCTGATTAATAAGGAAAGGCCCGCCATCCGGCGGGCCTTTTTGCTTCCACTTCCAGAGGTGTTCTTACTTCTTGACCAGCGGCAACAGATGGTCTGCCAGCGCATCGGCAATCCGCAGATGTTCCTTCGGCCCAATCATGTGGCGGGCGGCGGGCAATTCCATCTGGCCGAAGATCATGCCGGCGATGTCCTGTGCCACTGCCGCCGAAGAGGCTCTGAACTCCAGCACGCCCTGAACCTTGGGGCGCAAGGCATCGGCCATGGAACGGTCTACCAGGACCGGCTCTTCTGGAAAACCGGCTTCGGCGTCCAATTCATAGCGGAGCCATAGCAGCAGAACGCGGCCATCAAGCGCCTCGACCAAATCGCTCATCCGCTCGATCCAGCTGCGTTGCAGCTGTTCCTGCACTTTCTCAAACCGCTGGCCGGAGATTTCCCGCAGGGTGCACAGCAGATGCTTGTTGAAATGAAACTCTGTAAAATCCACTTCGGGATAGAGCGTCTTAAGGGCCGCGTGGGCCTGCAGAAACCGGTCGTTGCGGCGCGGGTGCACCCGGTAATATGGATTTGAGATGTTCTGCGCGCCCAGCATCTGCACCACGGATACATCCGCCTGTCTGGCGATACCAATCAGGGAATCATCCTGAACAAAACTGTCCAGCCCGGCGTTCACACTGCCTAGGTTGATGCAATCCAATCCAAGCTGGGTTTGCAGGGAGTCGACAAAGGGAAATTCAACGAACCGCCCGTAAACTTCGGTTCCACCAAGAAAGGCAACATAGGGTTTATCCAGGGACCGCTGCGGGCCCCGGACCAACAGCCTGGAATGCCCGTATCTGCATGGTTCCCCCGAAAGCGCCCCCGCGCTTTTGAGTTCATAGCTCATTTCACCACCAATTTTTCACCCGAGACTCACCTTGCCGCGCAAGCATTGCAAATTCCCTAAAGTGAGAATTTGCCTCAAATCGGCCCCAGCCGCCCTTGTGCCCGCCCTTCGCCCGCCAGTAAGGTTGCCGCAGATATTTCAGGAGCCTGAGGCATGGAAATTCAGAAGGTTGGAGTGATCGGCGCCGGGCAGATGGGCAATGGCATTGCCCATGTTCTGGCGCTTGCCGGGTACGAGGTCGTGCTGAATGATGTCAGCCAGCCGGCGCTGGACAGCGCCCTGAGCCTTATTCACAAGAACATGGACCGTCAGGCGAGCAAGGGAAAAATCTCGGATGCAGACGTAAAGGCTGCATTGGCTCGCATTACCCCCTCACTGACGCTTGCAGATGCCGGCGCAACCGATCTGGTCATTGAAGCGGCCACCGAACGGGAAACCGTCAAACAGGCGATCTTTGATGATCTGCTGCCGCATCTGCAGCCGCACACGATCCTGACGTCCAACACTTCGTCAATCTCGATCACCCGGCTGGCCAGCCGCACCGACCGTCCGGAACGCTTTATGGGGTTCCATTTCATGAACCCGGTGCCGGTGATGCAACTGGTGGAGCTGATCCGCGGCATTGCCACAGATGAACCGACATTCACTGCCTGCCAGGAAGTCGTGGCCCGCTTGGGCAAGACCTCTGCCAGCGCTGAAGATTTCCCCGCCTTCATCGTCAACCGCATTCTGATGCCGATGATCAACGAGGCGGTTTATACGCTGTATGAGGGCGTTGGTTCGGTCAAATCGATCGATGAGTCGATGAAACTTGGCGCCAATCACCCGATGGGTCCGCTGGAGCTGGCGGATTTCATCGGCCTGGACACCTGCCTGGCCATCATGAACGTGCTGCATGACGGGCTGGCGGACACCAAATACCGCCCCTGCCCGCTGCTGACCAAATATGTCGAGGCCGGCTGGCTGGGCCGCAAGACCCAGCGCGGCTTTTATGACTATCGCGGGGAAACGCCGGTGCCGACACGGTAGCAGGAACAAAAAAGGCGCCCCGCGGGGCGCTTTTCTGTTTCTGACCCGGTCTGTTTCTGACCCGGTGTGAGGCAGTCTTAGCCTGGCTTGCCGAGGCTCAGGGTATGTTCGCGCAGCCAGGCCATGAAACCGCGCGGATCGCTTTGCAGCTGTTCCATCTGCGCGTCCGTCAGCGGTTTGCCCACAACTGGCGCCTGCGGCTTGTTACAGGAGCGGACAATCTCGCGCAGAAGCAGACCCTGACGCAGGATCGGTGAGATCCGGCAGGCGATCTGGTACCAGCGGGAATTGTGGCCGGGGAAGTATATCGGCACCACCCGGGCGCCGGAGCGGCGGATCAGCTGTGCGGTGAAGACATTCCATTCACGTTCGACCGCAGGGCCGAACCAACTGTCGGAAGACATCACCACGCCCGACGGGAACAACGCCACCGCGCCGCCGTCCTTGAGGAAGGCCATGGTTTTGGCCCGCATGTCGACCATTTTGCGCTGCGCTTCGGGATCATGCGGGAACGGCACCGGGATCATAAAGGAGGTTGCGGCCTCATCCAGACCGGTCAGCACCGATCGGGTCAGAATACGGTAGTCCAGGCGGCGGCGGCCGATGAGGTCGGCAAAGATCATGCCATCGACCATCCCATGGGGATGGTTGGCAACGATCACCACAGGTCCGTCCTTGGGGATGTTGTTGATCTGCTCTTCCGGCGTCTGCAAATCAATGCCCATAATATTGAGGGCGCCGCGCCAGAACTTCTGACCGCGGTATTCCGCATTCTGCTTTTCGAACTTGCTGACCATACGCAGGATGGTCAGTTTTCCGGTGAGCCATTCGATGGTCTTGATCGCCAGCGAGGTCCAGCGATCGTCAAATGAATTGGCATAGGTCAGCGTGCGGCGGTCATAGACCTCGCCTGTCTGATCAGCGGTTTCCGGCGCGACGCCGGTATTCCTGTCGTGTGCGGTATCCGCCAAAGTGTCTTTCCCGTTCCGCTGCCGGCGCGGGCCTAGTAGCCCTCGCCGAACTTGCCGGCCACCAGGGCCTCGAGCGCATGCGCCAGCGCATCAGCATCGGGCCCCGAAGTCTCGACGTCAATAGTCGTTCCTTTCGAGGCTGCCAACATCAAAAGACCCATAATACTGTCGCCGGAAGCAGACAAGCCGTCCCTGATCACCTCTGCCGTGGCGTCGAACCCTTCGACCACTTCTACCAGCTTGGCCGAGGCGCGGGCGTGCAACCCCTTTTCATTGATGATTTTCAGCGTCTTCACAGCCATTTAATGTGCCTGCTCCCCATCAGGGTTTACGTTTTGAGCGTTTATGTACTTGCGCCCGGCCTCCATGGCCTGCCGGACCGCATCGGCCACAGGCAGGTGGCGGGATTTCGCCAGTTTGATCAGCATCGGCAAATTGGCTCCGTACAGAATACGGCGATCAGCCGGAGCGCAAGCCTTCAGGCTGAGGTTGGAAGGCGAGCCGCCGAACAGGTCGGTGACCACAACGACCCCGTCGCCGGTGTCCACTTCATTCGCAGCCGAGCAGATCTCATCCTGCTTGCGGTCCCTGTCGTCCTCGGGTCCGATGCCGATGGCCATCAGGCAGGGCTGCGGGCCCACAACGTGTTCCACAGCGGCAAGGTATTCCCTTGCCAGCTCGCCATGCGCTACGATCACAATCCCGATCAACCCGGCCTCTCACTTCTTTGCTGGCCTTGCAGCTCGCGGTGTCTAATTGACACTTGCAGGCCGTCTTCCGCAAGGGCCTTGGCCAGGGTTTCCGCCATCGTTACTGATCTGTGCTGCCCGCCGGTGCAGCCGAAGGCGATGGAAAAATGCGATTTCCCCTCTTCCTGGTAAGCCGGCAACAGCAGACGGGTGAGGTCCAGCACCCGGGTGAAGAAAGGGGTGAACCTGCCGTCGGCCCGCACATAATCCTGCACAGCCTGATCAATACCGTTGCACTGCCGTAATTCGGGCTGCCAATAAGGATTGGCCAGAAAGCGGCAATCAAACACCATATCGATGCCGTGCGGCATGCCGCGTTTGTAAGAGAAGCTTTGCACCGACAGTGCCAGGGCGCGGCCTTCAGGGGCAAACCAGCGTTCGATCTCTGCCTTCAACTGATGCACATTCATATCCGAAGTTTCCAGCAGGATATCAGCGCGGTCACGGATCGGCGCCATCAGATCCAGCTCGCGGCGCACGCCTTCGCCCGGAGATTCCGCGGGCGCCAGCGGATGCCGGCGGCGGGTCTCGGAATAGCGCCGCAGCAGCACGTCAGCTTTCGAATCAAGGTAGAGCACGGTCAACTCTACTTCGCGGCGGCCGGACAGCATATCGATCACATCCAGCAGCGCCCGCGGCGAGAAATCCCGGTTGCGGCTGTCCAGACCCAGCGCCATCGGGCGGGGTGCCGCAGCTGCATCAATCAGACCGGGCAGCAGCCGGAGCGGAAGATTGTCGATCGCTTCGAAGCCAAGATCCTCAAGCACGTTGATCGCCGTGGTCCGGCCTGCGCCGGAGGGGCCGGTAACCAGCACCGCCGGAACCGCCTTTTGCTCAACTTCAGGCATCGGGGTCCAAAGCTCCGCATCTGAGATACTGCATCAGTGCCGGAGCGAAATGCGCACCGTCCACGCGCTTGACCCGAAGCACTTTCTGCCCCAGCAATTGCGTGCTGTGCCGCATCGGCAGGCGTTCGGTTTCGACCTCATCCAGGTCCACCAGTGCAGACACCGGCACAGGGCTGCGGATTTGCGCGTGCAGCAGGCCCATGAACCGCGCCTCGATCAGTCCGCGGATCGGTTCAGGCGCGCTGGCCACAACCTGCCCGTCCAAAAGCTGCAGCAACACCCGGTCGTCCGCCACCAGCTGCGCGCCAAAGGCCATCAGCTGCAGTGCCAGCGCGGACTTGCCTTGCCCGGAAGTGCCGGTGATCAAAAGCCCCCGCCCCTCCAGCGCGACGCAGGAGGCATGCAGGATGAGGCTTTCTGTATCAGACATGGTTACACCGGCAGACCAACTACAAACCGTGCGCCCAAGGGTTCCGAGGTGACGTCGGCTTCTGTCGGGCGGATGTTTTCGGCCCAGATCACGCCGCCGTGCGCCTCGACAATCTGTTTCGAGATTGCCAGGCCGAGTCCTGAGTTGTTACCGAAATGCTCCACCGGGCGCTGCGAATAGAAGCGTTTGAAAATCTTCGACAAGGCCTGGTCCGGAATGCCTGGACCAGTATCCTCGACCACAATCAGCACCCGGTTGGCACGGCGTCTTGCCCATACGCGAATGGCGTCGCCCTCCTCGCAGAACGAGATCGCATTGGTGATCAGGTTGACAAAGACCTGCGCCAATCGCGCTTCAAGGCCCTGCAACTGAAGGGGTTGGGCGGGCAGGTCGGTGATGTAATCGATCCCCTTGGCGCGGGCGTCCTCGCCCAAGTATTGATTAAGGTTGCCCAGCATGGCCAGCAGATCGAAGTCTTCTTCTTCCTCCTTGACCAGCTCGGCATCCAGCCGCGACGCGTTGGATATGTCGCTGACCAACCGGTCCAGGCGGCGCACGTCGTGTTCGATCACCTCCATCAGCTTTTCGCGCTGATCGTCGCGGCGCACCATGCGCAGGGTGCCGACCGCCGACTGCAGGCTGGCCAAGGGGTTTTTGATTTCATGCGCCACGTCGGCTGCAAACTGTTCGTTGCTGTCGATCCGGGAGTACAGCGCCTTGACCATCCCGCGCAGTGCCCGGCTCAGCCGTCCGATTTCATCCGGCCGGGCAGACAGGTCCGGAATCCGGATCCGCCCCGGGTTTGACTTGCGGCTGCCGCGCTCGCGGCCAAGTTCGGCAGCCTCGGCGAGATCGGCAAGCGGGTTCGCGATAGTCGAGGCCAGCACCAGGCTCAACCCGACTGAGACCAGCAAGGCGACGACAAACATCTGCAGCACACGCTCCTGCTCGCCGCGCACCAAAGCGTCCACCTCGCCCGTCGGGGAGGTCAGCGCGATGACCCCGGCTGCCCTGCCATTATGCATGATCGGCGCTGCCGCAGAGATCACCCGGCTGCCTGTGGTATCCACGACCGTCTCAATGCCGGTGCCGCCGTTCATCGTCCGGTCGACCAAACCGCCCAGCCGTTTCTCTAAGGACGATCCCAACGCGGCAGAACCAGCAGCCGCCGCCTCGCCGCCATCAGCTATGCCCCAAATGGCCGACAGTGCATCGCTGATCAGCGTGCGGCTTCGGCCACTGTCATTCAACACGTTCAGGGCATCACTGCGGTCCACGCCCTTGATGCTGGAAATCAGATTGCCGGTAGTATCGAACACAAAGGCTTCGACGCCGCCGCGCAGGCTGAGCCGCGCCAGGGTGTCCTCGACCTGGATGCCGTCGCCTGCAGCGAAGCTGACTGCGCCTGCGGCCGGCATTTCGGCCTCAAAGACATCCGCCGCCAGCATGGCTTCGGATACCAAAGCGCCCGCGCGCTGCTGCACCAGGCTTTGACGCGAGGAATTCAGATACAGGATCCCGGTGACCAGAATGATCAATGCGATCAGGTTGAAAGTGATGATCTTCCGGGTCAGCGGCGAGCCCTTGAGCGACAAAAGCCCCCGGCGCGCGCGCTTGACCTGCATCTCCTGCGTGACGGATTGCTCAGGGGTGACCCAGTCTTCCCCTAGAACAACATCGCCGTCCTGCTGGCGTTGCGTAATGCTGGTATCGCGCATGCGCGCCCACTCCTTCGGCCCCGGGGCAAACAGCCCCGCTTAAACGTGCCGCTTATTCTTCATTGTAACGGTAACCGATTCCATAAAGCGTTTCGATAGCCGCAAAATCCGAGTCCGCTGTCCTCATTTTCTTGCGCAAGCGCTTGATGTGGCTGTCGATGGTACGGTCATCCACATAGACTTGGTCATCATAGGCCACATCCATCAGCTGGTCGCGGCTTTTTACAAAACCCGGCCGCTGGGCCAGCGCCTGCAGCAGCAGGAACTCAGTCACGGTCAGCGACACATCCCTGCCCTTCCAGCTGACCGCGTGGCGCAGCGGGTCCATCCGCAGGTTGCCGCGCTCCATCACTTTGGCCTCGGGCGAGGCGGTTCCGGCAGCGTCGCTGCTGATCGCCTCCTGGCGGCGCAGCAGCGCCCGGATCCGTTCGACCAGAAGGCGCTGCGAGAACGGCTTTTTGACATAGTCGTCAGCGCCCATGCGCAGGCCAAGCACCTCGTCGATCTCATCATCCTTGGAGGTGAGGAAGATCACCGGCATCTGGGATTTCTGGCGCAGCCGCTGCAACAGGTCCATGCCGTCCATCCGCGGCATTTTGATATCCAGCACGGCCATGTCCGGCAGCTTCTTGTTGAACGCGTCCAGCGCCGCCTGGCCGTCGTTGTAGGTTTCCACCTCAAAGCCTTCGGCCTCAAGCGTCATGGAAACGGATGTCAGGATGTTCCTGTCATCATCTACCAATGCAATTTTTGACATCGGAATTGCCCCTAATCTGCTCTGTTCTGTGTTATTTTTTAGCACTTTCATCGCCGTTATGGTGCCCCGAATCAATCCCATTTGAAGAATCAGGGCGATCTTTGGTCTCAATTGGGGCAAAAATACCTTAGCGTCTGCTGAACAAGCAGGCACCGGCGCAGGCTTAAACTGATGGTTGCGCTAAACATCGCCTTGGTGGCGCTAACTCGGGGGAACCGGCCTGTTCACCGCCCGAAACGCCGTGTTAAGACCCCGCCACCGGCAGCGATGCCGTGTTCTATTGCCCCATTGGCGCAGCCCGCAGCCTGCGTGCCGCCGCGCCGCCACAGGAGAAAAAACGTATGACATCTGGACGGGTTAACCCGCAATTCCGCCTCGAGGATCAGGGCATCGAGGGTCTGGGCAATGTCTTCTACAACTTCATGGAGCCGGCGCTGATCGAAGCCGCGCTGAAGCGCAGCGAAGGCACGCTGGGCAATGGCGGCGCCTTCCTTGTGACCACCGGCAAATTCACCGGCCGCTCGCCCAAAGATAAACACGTCGTCAAGTCGGACAGCGTGCGCGACACCATCTGGTGGGACAACAACGCAGCGATGAGTCCGGAAGGCTTTGACGCGCTTTACACCGACATGCTGGAGCACATGAAAGGCAAGGACTATTACGTCCAGGATCTGGTCGGCGGCGCTGATCCGGCCCATGCCATCAATGTCCGCATGGTGACCGAACTGGCGTGGCACAACCTGTTCATCCGCACCATGCTGCGCCGTCCGGACCGCGAAGACCTGGATGATTTCATCGCAGATTTCACGGTCGTCAACTGCCCCAGTTTCCAGGCTGACCCCAAAAAGCATGATTGCCGTTCCGAGACCGTCATTGCGATGAATTTCGACCGCAAGATGATCCTGATCGGCGGCACCGAATATGCAGGCGAAAACAAGAAATCCGTCTTCACCCTGCTGAACTACCTGCTGCCGGAGAAAGGCATCATGCCGATGCACTGCTCTGCTAACCACGCCAAGGGCAACCCGGTCGACACCGCCGTGTTCTTCGGCCTGTCGGGCACCGGCAAGACCACCCTGTCCGCCGACCCGGACCGGGTGCTGATCGGCGATGACGAACATGGCTGGGCGGACAACGGCACCTTCAACTTTGAAGGCGGCTGCTATGCCAAGACCATCAACCTGAATGCCGAGGCAGAGCCGGAAATCTATGCCACCACCTCCAAGTTCGGCACCGTGATCGAGAACATGGTGTTTGATCCGGAGACCAAGGAGCTGGATTTCAACGACGACAGCCTGACCGCCAACATGCGCTGTGCCTACCCGCTGCATTACATCTCGAATGCATCGGACAGCGCCCGCGGCGGCCACCCGAAGAACATCATCATGCTGACCTGTGATGCCTTCGGCGTGCTGCCTCCGATCTCGCGGCTGACCCCGGCGCAGGCGATGTACCACTTCCTGTCGGGTTTCACCTCCAAGGTGGCCGGCACCGAGCGCGGCGTGACCGAACCGGAACCGACGTTCTCGACCTGTTTCGGCGCCCCCTTCATGCCGCGCCGCCCTGAGGTTTACGGCAACCTGCTGCGCGAAAAGATCGCCCAGCACGGCGCGACCTGCTGGCTGGTGAACACCGGCTGGACCGGCGGCGCTTATGGCACCGGCAGCCGGATGCCGATCAAGGCAACCCGCGCCCTGCTAACCGCAGCCCTGGACGGCTCGCTGGCCAATGTCGAATTCCGCAAAGATGCCAACTTTGGCTTTGACGTGCCGGTCGACGTGCCGGGCGTTCCTGAAATGCTGCTGGACCCGCGCCGCACCTGGGACGACAAAGGGGCATATGACGCGCAGGCGGCCAAGCTGGTGCAGATGTTCTCCGACAACTTTGAGCAGTATCTGCCGTTCATCGACGAGGACGTGAAGGCTGCAGCCATCGGCTGAGGCTGTGCGGAAACTCCCTGCCTGGCATGGTAATTTCCAGACAGGCGCGGGAGGCTAATCACGGCAGGCTTTATCGAGGGCGCGAACCGGGATCAGACAACACTGTTTCCGGAACGGCTTGAAGACTGGATCTGCGAGGATCATCCGGTCCGTGCGGCCGGTCTCATTGTCGAGGACCTCGATCTGGCCGCGCTGGGTTTCAGCCGCCCCCTCCAGCACGAACCGGGCGGCCGGGGTCTCATCCGGCTGTGCCGCTCAAGCTCTTCATCTACGGCTGCCTGAACTGCATCCCCTCCAGCCGCCGCCTTGAGCGGGAAGCCGGGCGCAACGTCGAAGTGATGCGGCTGACCAGGCGCCTTGTGGCTGACCGCAAGGCCATCGCCGGCTTCCGCCGCGAGTTCGAAGGACCAGGAAGCGATCCCGGGGATCGTTTCCCCTGAGGACGGCCCCGCTATCCGCCGGACCTGCGCTTGTTTCGTAGAACCGTGCCGGCGTCCTCAAAGGTGCCTGCGCCGCCATCGGCAGGAGCAGGTTCAAGACGGTCAGCAACCGGGCCGGGACGTTATCAAGCGCAAGATTGCAAGCCGATTGGCCCATCTCGAAGCTGATGCCGAACGCTGCATCGGCGAGATTGTTCGCATTGACCGGCAAGAAGCCGGAGACGCCAGGGCCGAGAGGCTCGCCCAGCCCGGCAAACGCCGTGGGCGGCTCCTCCAGGAGATCGAATGCCCTAACGCAATGGGGGAGGCTCTGGCGGAGGCACCCGATGGGCAAATTTCCCTGACCGGCCCGGACGCGCGCGCCATGGCGATCAGCGCGCGCGGCAGCGGCCATGCGGGCTGCAACATCCAAAGCGCGGTGGATGCCGGCACCCCTCTGATTGTCGCGCACGAGGCAACCAGCCAGGGGTTCGGCCGCGATCAGCCGGCTCCCATGGCCAAGGCAGCGAAGACAGCGCTTGGGCGAAAGGGTCTGCACGCCCCCGCAGACAAGGGGTGCTTCAGAAGCGCCGGGATACTTGCCTGCCACAAGATTGGGATCACCACGGCCGTTCCGCATCCTGAAGCTTCAGGCAACCGCTCTAAGGGCATGTTCGTAAAGGCGGGCTTTGCCTGCGGCGCGTCCAAAGATGTCTATCACTGCCCCGCCGGTCAGGTGCTGAGCTATCGCTAACGCGAGAGGAAAACGGGCGGCCCATCCGGCGCTACTGGCCCGGGCGGTGCGGGCACTGCCCAATCAAGCGTCGCGGCACAACCGGCAAGGAACGCAGGATCTCCCGTTGGGAACACGCGCATCTGATTGATCAGATGCTGCCTCGCCTCGGCGGTGCGCATGATCCAATGAAGCTACGCCGCAGCACGGTCGAATGTTCTTTTGGCACAATCAAGGCCTGGATGGGAACGACGCACCTCCTGACGCGGCGGTTCAAAGGCGTCCGAACAGAGATGGCATTGAACGTTCTTGCCCGCAGCATGAAGAGAATGATCGCTCTGACCGATGTTCGCGGGCGGATAAAAGCGATCCCATCCTGAAGGGGCAGTTCAATCTCCCGGATCTTTCGCCAGATCATCGTCGAGGCCGCTCAGGAGCGAGATCAACGGGGCTGCCGAGAAGGAGTTTCCAAAGAGCCTCGGCTGATCCCTTTCAGACTCTTCCGAATAACGCCCCCCCCCCCCGGCCTTGTGCTGATTTTTCATTCCAGGAAATTATTTTTCCAGTAAACACTTCTTTAACCCTTCCGGCGCAATCCTTCCGCAAACGCAGCTTTACGGCTGTTTCACCGAGTTTTGCGCCACGCTCCGGGGAGAGGTCAGAATGGACAAAGAGGCTTTAACAGTTTTCAACAGTATTTTCAGTTCCGGCAGCGCCTTTGTGTACCGCTGTGCCAATGACGAAAACTTCACGATGAAGTTCATGGCCGGGCAGATCGAAAAGCTCTGCGGCTGCCCGAAATCGGACATTCTAGGAAATGCAAAGGTGTCCTATGTCAGCTTGACTCACACAGAGGACATCGACCGTGTCTTTGCCGATGTGGATGCCGCAATCGAAGCGCGGCAGAACTGGGACGTCGCCTACCGGCTGAGCCGGCCGGACGGCTCAGCCGCCTGGGTGCGCGAGCGCGGCAATGCGGTTTATGATGATGACGGCGAAATGGTTTACCTTGAGGGGTTGGTCGTGGATGCCTCGGCTGAGGTCAACCTGCGCAGGGAACTCGAAGAGACTTTGCAGAAGACCGAAGCAGACAATGCCGAAATCCTCAAGCTGGCAGAGAATATTCTACGGTCAGTTCAGAAACTTTCGATCCTGGCCATCAATGCGGGCATCGAGGCTGCCCGGGCCGGAAAGGCCGGCCAGGGCTTTGCGTTTCTGGCGCGTGAGATCAAGGCGCTTGCGGACGAGAACAACGCTTGGGCGAACCGGATTACGGATCAGATGGCGGGCCGCGACAGCTCAGCCCGCGACAAGCTCATGCGCGCACGGGCAACGGATCAGACCTGAAGCGAGCCTGTAACCATGTCCCGGACTTTGACCGCGTAACGGTCAGTCATGCCGGAGACGAAGTCGGCAAGCGAGTGCATGGCCGTATAGGCGTCCTCCACCCCGCGCAGGTCCAGGTCCACGGCGCGGATCAGCTGCTTCCAGTGCGGGTACTTTTTGCCCAGCTGATCCTGATCCCATTCACAAGAAGCGAGATCGGCATACAGCCCGTGAAAATGGTCGAGAAGGCGGTGCAGCACCTGGTGGCCTGCAACTTCCAGCTCGGTCTTGCGGCGCGCGGCAAAGATGCGCTCCACCGACAATCGCTGAAGTTCAGCGAACGCATCTGCCTTGGCTGAAGCTCCGATCAGATCGCCGTCGAACTCGCCGCTCATGATGGCGTCGTAATTGTCCATGAACGCCTGAACCGCCGCGCTGGTGGCAGCACCGATTGACAAGGCGCGCAGCAAGGCCACCCGGTCATTCAGCGGCATGGCCGCGTCTTCCTCACGGTTGGGCTTGCCGGTGATGTCTTCCAGCACTGCTGCCACGTCGGAGCGGTCCAGGTCACCGACCGCGCCTGCGTCCTCGATATCCATGATCCGGTAGCAGATGTCGTCCGCCGCCTCGACCAGGAAGGCGAGCGGATGGCGGCGGTACCAGCCCGCGCTTTCGTGCAGCATTCCGGTGGCTTCGCAGATTTCGTCCAACAGCCCGGTGTCAGAGGCAAAGACGCCGAATTTCTTGAGGCCTGTATAAGGTGCCGGGCCGTCGCCGCAGACAATGTCGCGGACCTGGCGGGTGCAGGGGTACTTTAGAAATGCACCCAGCGTTGCATAACTGAGCCGCATGCCGCCCTCGCGCCGTGCCATTTCCAGCCGGCCGGCGATCCGCAGTCCTTGGGCATTGCCTTCGAAATGGGCGAACTCGGCCTGCCGGTCCGCCGGGATCCGGACAGCCAACCCGTTTTCAGACTGGAATTGAGCTGCGAACCAGCCGCCGATGCTATCCTCGCCAGAGTGACCGAAGGGCGGATTGCCAATGTCATGCAGCAGGCAGGCGGCCTGCACATGGCCCGCAATGCGCAGAACTTGATCCGCAGAGATCCGCCCGTCCTTCAGCAGGGCATGGCCGGCACTGGTACCGAGTGACCGCCCGACGCTGCAGGTCTCCATACTGTGAATCATCCGGTGATGCACATGGTCGTGGCTGTAAAGCGGATGCACCTGGGTCTTCTGCGCCAGCCGCCGGAACGGCTCGGAAAACAGGATACGGTCATAGTCCTGCAGATAGGCCTCGCGTCCCGGTGCTTCGGGGTAGTCCGGCCGGCACAGCCGCCCCGGGTTCAGCAGCCTGTTCCACTCCATCGCCATGTGCCTGCTCCTTTGCCTGTTTGAACGCGGTTAAACGGGAGGCCGGGCGGAAATGCAATCGCTTCAGCGCGGCTTGATCCCGGCAGGCTCCAGCTTGTGCTCAGGCTCCACGTGAATCACCGGCTGCGCGTCTGGAAACCCCTTGCGCAGTGCGGCTTCCACACGGTCGCAGATATCGTGCGCTTCCTGGACAGTCATACTGCTTTCGACAACCATGTGGCACTCCACAAACAGCGCCCTGCCTGCGCGGCGGGTCTTGAGGCCATGCACCTGCAACGCTCCGGCCGCCGAACTATGGATGATTTCCTCAATCTCTGTACGCTCCCCTTCAGGGGCGGCGGTGTCCATCAGCCCGTTCACTGATCCGGAAATCACCTGCCAGCCTTCGCGCAAGATGTTGACCGCAACCAACAGTGCCAGCAGCGGGTCAAGCACGGCCCAGCCAGTAGTCAGCGCCAGCACCAGGCCGAACAGCACCCCTGCCGAGGTCCAGACATCGCTCATCAGGTGGTGCCCGCCGGCAGACAGCGCCGGTGAATGCAGCCGCCGCCCCGCCTGCAACAGCACCCGCGCCCACGCCAGGTTCACGCCCATTGCCACGGCATTGACCACCATGCCCGCAGTGCCCCACTCGGCGGCGGCAGGGCGGCCCAAGGCATTCACGGCTTCATGCACGATGACCAATGCGGCGATGACAATCAGGATGCCTTCGGCCACAGCAGAGAAGTATTCAGCCTTATGATGGCCAAAAGGGTGGTCTGCATCCGGCGGCCGCTGGGCATAGCGCACGGCAAACCAGGCCATCACTGCGCCGCCGATATTCACCAGCGACTCCAGCGCATCAGACAGCAGCGCGACTGACCCTGTCATCATCCAAGCGGCCGTCTTAAGCCCCATGACCGCCAGCGCGATCAGAATCGAGCCTGTTGCCAGTTGCCCGGCACTTAGCCGTTGATGCATGATCCCGTCCCCCGGCCCCTGTTCACATCAGCAAGCCGCGGCGCAGCAGGTTCAGCCCGGCGATCAGCAAAACCACAAGTGTTGCGCGGCGGAACAGCGCTTGGTCGATCCGGTCATGCAGCTGACCGCCGATCCACATGCCAACCACCCCGGGCACGATCAGCGCCAGCGAGAAAGGCGCAGTTTCAGCACGGATCACACCCGATCCGATATGCGCCACCAGAAGCGCCACTGCGCCGAGACCGTAGATCACGCCCTGCACCCGGATCTGTTCCGCCTTCCCGGTATTCAAGGCGGTGAGATAGGCCACTGTCGGCGGGCCCCAAACCCCGGAAACACCGCCGATCAGCCCTGCAATGCCGCCCACCACCGCCTCGCTGCGGCGTGTGGGGTTTGCGATGGTGAAGACCTTGCCCATCAACTGGATGCAAGCAAAGACCGTGACCGGCAGGCCAATGACCAGCAGCAGCGCCTGCTGCGGCAGCAGCCGCACAGACTGGGCGCTTAGCAGCAGGCAGACAAGGCCGATAAGCAGGAACACCCGGAATTTGCGAATCGAGGCCATGGCAGCCGCAGGCCCCTGGCGCAGCGCCTGCATACCGTTTGTCACCAGCGTCGGCAAAATAAGCCCGGCCAGCGCCAGATCCGGCGCCAGAAACATGCTGAGACCGGAAATGAAAATCATCGGCATGGCAAAACCAACCAGGCCTTTGACTGTGCCCGCCAGCAGCGCGATGCCAAAAGCTGCTGCCAGCTCTGCCGGGGAAAGAAGGGAAAACAATGCCGTCATACCTCCGCTGTACCATATCCGCAGCGTGCTGCATTGGCAAAATCAACACGCAAGATTTGGTCCAAACACCGCACCTGTGAGTATTTTTGTTGCGCTGCACCTGCAAAATGATTTACCACCGGGCGACCGAAGAAGGATCTGATTCATGGCTCATGACGGACAGGACTTGCAGATGAAACCGACACTCATTCCCGACCTGCTGGCGCTGACCGGCGCCGCACTGGAACCGCTGGACCAGCTGCTTGAGGCCGCCCGCGCCTCGGTCAAGGAGATGGTGAGCAGCGACGGCCGCGTCTCAGGCCGTCTGATCGAGGAAAACCAGGTTGCCGCACATGGCCTGTCGTGGCTGGCAACCTATGTCTACTCGTTGCGCCAGATGCAGAAATGGGCCGAGAAACTGCAGGGTGAGGCCAAGTTCGGCGAGATGGAGCAGCTGATCCATCAGATCGGCTTTGGCGAATACCTGTGGCAGGTCTACGGCGGCATCCAAATGAACCAGGGCGAAATCATCCGCCTGCAGGATCTGGGCCTGAGCCAGGATGCCCAGCGTGCGCTGATGATGCCAGCGGTGATGACGCTATGCGAGCAGGGCAACAGCCAGGCCGCACGCACCCGCCTGGTCGAGCTGATGGAAGAACAGGCTGGCTCCACCATGTTCGGCGCCTCTGGTCTGGAGGAAGAGCTGGAGATGATCCGCGACCAGTTCCGCCGCTATGCGGTGGAGAAGGTCGAGCCCTACGCCCATGACTGGCATCTGAAGGACGAGCTGATCCCGCTCAGCGTGATCGAAGAGCTGGCGGAAATGGGTGTTTTCGGCCTCACCATCCCCGAGGAATACGGCGGTTTCGGCCTCTCCAAGGCCTCGATGGTGGTGGTCTCCGAGGAGCTGTCGCGCGGCTATATCGGCGTTGGCTCGCTGGGCACCCGTTCGGAAATTGCAGCGGAGCTGATCCTTTGCGGCGGCACCGAGGAGCAGAAAGCCAATTGGCTGCCCAAGCTGTCCAGCGCTGAAATCCTGCCCACCGCTGTGTTCACCGAACCGAACACCGGTTCCGACCTCGGCAGCTTGCGCACCCGCGCGGTCAAAGACGAAAACGGCGATTACAAGATCACCGGCAACAAGACCTGGATCACCCATGCCGCCCGCACCCATGTGATGACCCTGCTGGCGCGCACCGATCCGAACACCACCGATCACCGCGGACTGTCGATGTTCCTGGCAGAAAAAACGCCCGGCACCGACGAGACGCCGTTCCCGACCGAAGGCATGACCGGCGGCGAGATCGAAGTGCTGGGCTACCGCGGCATGAAGGAATACGAGCTGGGTTTCGACAACTTCCACGTAAAGGGCGGGAACCTTCTGGGCGGCGAGGAAAACAAAGGCTTCAAGCAATTGATGGAGACCTTTGAATCGGCCCGCATCCAGACTGCGGCCCGTGCCATCGGCGTGGCACAGTCGGCGCTGGACATTGCCATGCAATACGCCCAGGACCGCAAACAGTTCGGCAAGTCTTTGATCAACTTCCCCCGCGTCTCCGGCAAGCTGGCGATGATGGCGGTGGAAATCATGATCGCCCGCCAGCTGACTTACTTCTCGGCCTGGGAAAAGGACCACGGCCACCGCTGCGACCTGGAGGCCGGCATGGCCAAGCTGCTGGGGGCCCGCGTCGCCTGGGCCGCCGCCGACAACGGGCTGCAGATCCACGGCGGCAACGGCTTTGCTATGGAATACAAAATCTCCCGCGTTTTGTGTGATGCAAGGATCCTGAATATCTTTGAAGGCGCCGCAGAAATCCAAGCCCAGGTTATCGCCCGCCGCCTGCTGGGCTGACCGACCGAAAGCAGCTTCTCGGGTTCCGTCCCGCTTTAAGCCCGGTGTTCGCGCCGGGCTTTTTGCAGCCGGGATCTGCCCAGGATGCGTTCGCGCTGCAACCAATGCGAGGAATAAGACTGTTTCCAATCCGGTTATTCGATCTTTCACCAATTATGGTTAACAAGAAACCATGACACTCTTGCGCTGCCTTCTGCTTCCCGTGCTGTTTCTGTTTTCCGCCTGCGCCGATACCGTGCCGGTGGATCAGTCCCCCCGCATTCTGGCGATGGGGGATTCCCTGCTGGCCTGGCACAGCCTGGCAGGCAAATCCATTGCCGACACCGTTGCCCGAGAGTTGCAGGAACCAGTCGTTGACCGCTCCGTCTCAGCCGCGCGGATCATCTACAAGCTGCCGATTTCCGGCGCGGCGGGAATGCAGATCCGGAAACAGTACAAGCCCGGCAAATGGGACTGGGTGATCGTGAATGGCGGCGGCAATGACCTGTGGCTCGGCTGCGGCTGTTTTGCCTGTAATCGGAAACTGAACAAGCTGGTTTCCCCCGACGGACGCAAAGGAGCGATTCCGGGCATGCTGTCAGAACTGCGCACAACCGGTGCCAAGGTGATCTACGTCGGTTATCTGCGCAGCCCCGGAGTGGGATCGATGATCGAGCATTGCCGCGATGAGGGCAACGAGCTGGAAACCCGCATCGAACGCCTGGCGGCACTGGATGAGGGCATTTTCTTATTGTCGAACAAAGACATGGTGCCTTTTGGCGACCACTCCTATCATGCATTGGATATGATCCACCCGTCGGTAAAGGCCAGCAGCGAGATTGGCCGCAAGGTGGCCGAAATCATCCAGGCAAATTAGGCGGCCCCTCCCGCCGCTTCAGACGCATTCATGGAATGCATCTTCTGCGTTGGGCCGGGCGCCGGGCTGCGCACGGCGCAAACAGCGCATTCCCGCCCGGGCTCGTCCGCACCGCGCATTGCGCGGCGCCATGCCCAACGGGCGCAAGGCATTCACAATGCCGCTGCCGCGGGCGGGAGCCGTCACCTTTCCAGTTCAGGGCCCGCCTTGCGTTCTCTGCGCTCCTTTTCCAGAGTGCAAAAAATCACTGCTATACGGAAACCTTATGCCGCGTGCTATTTTGATCTGCTTACTGATGCTTGCCAGTGCCTGCACCGGAGACGAGACTTTATCGGCCTTTGGGGCGGCGGATAAAACCTGGCGTCTCTCCAGTATCGACAATGCGGCCTTTCCTGCAATTGCCAGGCTAGCATTCCCTGAACCTGGAAAAATCACCGGGCATACGCCCTGCAACAGTTTCCAGGGTGCTCAGACCGCACCTTACCCCTGGTTCAGCGCTGAGGCGCTTACCGTTACACGCGCGGCTTGTCCCGAACTGGCACTTGAAACCGAATTTCTGCAGTCCCTTCAAAAAATGACGCTGGCCGAGGTTTCCGGGGATGTGCTGATCCTCAGCAACGGCCAGGGGCGCGAGATGCTGTTCACAGCCGGCGGATGAGCAAATCCGCCAGCCGCCTCCGTGCCTCTGGAATTGGCAGATTGCCCAAAGATGGCGCCAGATGCGCGTCCAGAAAATAGCCAGTGGTGCGCAGCGCCTGCACAATTTCCGCATCCTCCGCGCTGCCCTGTCCCAGCATCACCGGCGGCAAGGGCAGCAGCCGATCCGCCCAATCACCGGCGCCTTCACGTGAAACAGCCCGGCCTGATTTCGGCGAGACATAACTCAAGGCTCTGTCACTGCCGGTCACGGCGCAAGCTGACAGATCGAGGCCAAAACCCATCTCCTCCAGCAGCGCCAACTCCCAGCGCAGATAGGCAAGCGGCCAGAGCTCTTCATTACCCAAGAGATCCAGCAGCCGTTCACTGCGGGTATAGAGATCAGGGTGCGGCTCACGCTCTGGCAGACAGAAGGACAGCAGCGCTGTCACCGCATTAAGGCCGGCTAGTGCCAGCCTTCCGGACATCGCTGCTGCAGCACGGCTTCGTAGTGGCTCAGCGTGATAGCTGCCCAGATGGTCCTCCAGCCGCGCCCGCCAAGTCACGTCCAGCTGCGCGCCGGGCTGCAGGATCGGCGCCAGCTTGCGGCTGGCACCGGCGCGCACCATGCCCGCGTGGCGGCCATGCTCTTCGGTGAAGACGTCGATGATGGCCGAGTTTTCACCGTGGCGGCGCACTGAAAGCAATATGCCGTGATCACGCCACTCCAATGGCGGCCCTCTCTGTTGTTCCGGCAGCCTCAGCAGACCGCATTGCGGTGCGTTCCGCAAGCGTCAAGACTATTCCAACCCAGGCTCGTCCAGCAGATGGCGTCCAGCCCGGTCTTCGACCTCAATAACCCAGAGGTCGGGATCAAACGAACGCTGACGCAGGATAGAGGTGTCGACCTCAGCTTCCGGCCCGGCTGAAAGCTCATCCCATTTGCGCGCGCCGCTCATCAGGTCATAGGTGCGGTGGAAGGCGCGTGCCTGGCCGTCCAGGGTGTTAAGTTTCACCAGCACGGCACCCGCCGTGTCGTCACCGTGCGACGTTACAAAGGCAGGAATTTCCATCAGCCGCAGCCGGGCCAGATAGGCCTGCACCCAGAATTCAGCAGTAAGGCGGGTCATGCTGCGCGTTTTCCGGCGGTGCCGCCGGTTGAACGCACGGGCGCCTCTGGCAGGAGTATTTTCACAAAGGTGAAGTGCATGGGCAGCTTCAATTGCCGTCTTTGAAGTCGAGGCCCATTTCGGAATAGCGCTCGGATTCTTCCAGCCAATTCGGGCGCACCTTCACTTGCAGGAACAGATGCACCTTGCGGTCCAGGAATTCCTCCAGTTCAGCGCGGGCCGCTTGGCTGACCGCTTTGATCGTCTCGCCCCGCTTGCCCAGCACAATGCCCTTATGCCCGTCGCGCACCACATAAATCAATTGATCCACCCGGGCTGAGCCGTCCTTGCGTTCTTCCCAGTTCTCGGTTTCGACAGTCAGCTGGTAGGGCAGTTCCTGGTGCAGGCGCAGTGTCAGTTTTTCACGGGTCATTTCCGCCGCAATCATCCGCATCGGCAGGTCGGCGATCTGATCCTCGGGGTAGAGCCAGGGGCTTTCCGGCAATTTGCCCGCCAGCCACTGGCGCAGATCGTCGACGCCATGGCCGCGTTCAGCAGAGATCATAAAGGTTTCGGCAAAGCCGTAGCGGCTGTTCAGGTCCTCGGCGAGGCCCAGCAGTTTCTCAGCCGGCACCCTGTCAATCTTGTTGATGGCCAGCGCCACTTTGCGGCCGGTGCCGATTTCTTCAAGCCCGTGCAGAATGGTTTCGACGCCTTCGGTGATGCCCCGGTGCGCCTCGACCATCAGCACCACAACGTCGGCATCGGCTGCGCCGCCCCAGGCAGCGGCGACCATTGCCCGGTCCAGGCGGCGGCGCGGTTTGAACAGGCCCGGCGTGTCGACGAACACCAATTGCGCGTCGCCCTCCATTGCCACGCCGCGGATCCGCGTTCGGGTGGTCTGCACCTTATGGGTCACGATCGATACCTTGGCCCCGACCATGCGGTTCAACAAGGTAGATTTGCCCGCGTTGGGCTCTCCGATCAGGGCAACGAATCCGGCGCGTGTGGTCATCTGTACTGGTCCTGTTTGCAGAGCAGACCCACTACAGGATTTTACCCACAGGGGCCAGAGGCGTTTTCAACGGGCTTCCGGCACCTTCCCACAACCTTGCCCTATGTCAAAGACCTGTGGCAGATCCAATGTGACAACCGCAGCGCCAAGCCACTTCGCGAGCCAGGCTTTTCATGACATTTGCGCCTTGGGGAGGCTTCCAATGAAACGTCGTGATTTTCTGCTTGGGTCTGCTGCGACGGCAGGCGTGATGGGCGCTGCGTCCTGGAGGGCAGCCCGCAGCACCGAACAGCAGCTGACCATTCAGACCGCCCGCTTTGCCTTTCGCGAACAACCTACAGACGGGTTGGTGAGCCTGTCGCCGGATGCGCCGCCGCCGGTTCTTTATGGCACCCAGGGCAACCCCATGCGCCTGCGGGTGGCCAACGGCACCGAAGATTACACCGCGATGCACTGGCACGGGCTGCGGATCGCCAACGCAATGGACGGGGTGCCCTATCTGACTCAAATGCCGATCGCCGGCGGCGAGTCGTTTAGTTATGAATTCACTCCGCCGGATGCGGGCACCTACTGGTATCATCCGCACTGCATGACCATGGCGCAGATGGCGCATGGGCTGACCGGGGTGATGGTTGTCAGGGAAGCAGAGGATCCCGGTTTCGACGGTGATCAGGTGATCAATCTGCGCGACTTCCGGCTGGATGATCAGGGCGCCTTCCTGCCCTACTACACCGCCCGCGGCGCGGCCCGCGGCGGAACCCACGGCAATGTGCTGACCGCGAACTGGCTGCAGGCGCCGGTTTACGATCACCCCGCTGGCGGGCTGGTGCGGTTGCGCGTAGTGAATACGGATACCACGCGGATCTACAAGCTGCATCTCAGTACAGACCAGGCAAGGATCATCGCATGGGACGGGCATCCCGTGGATATGGACATTCCCCTGCCCTCCGCCTCGGAGCCGCTGCTGGTCGGCCCCGGTCAGCGGGTGGAATTTGCGGTGCAGATGCCTGCAAGCGAGGGGCAGACAGCGGATCTATTGGCAGAGCTTCCGGGTCAGCCAACGCGCACCATGGCCCGGTTGCGTTCGGTTGGCACAAACCTGGCGCGCGACATGGCCGAGTTGAAACCGCTGCCGGCCAATCCGGTTTCACGGCCGGATCCCTCAAACGCCGACGTGCTTGATTTCGTCTTTGGCTGGACGCCTGAGGGCGGACCGCCGAATGACGGGTATTGCGGTTCTCTCGGCTACAGTTTCTGGTCGATCAACCGAACGCCCTGGGCCGGGGATGCGGCCAAGGGCACCGGGCCGCTGGCGACACTGGAGCGCGGCAGAAGCTATGTGCTGCGGCTGAGGAATGAATCGCCGAACCTGCATCCGATCCATTTGCATGGGCTGGCATTTATCCCGATCCGATCAAACCTGCGCACGCTGCCCCCGCTGGTGACGGACACCATGCTATTGTTGAAGGATGAGGTGGCCGAGATCGCTCTGGTTGCGGACAATCCGGGCGACTGGGCCTTTCACTGCCATGTGATCGAGCACCAGAAAACCGGCCTTGCGGGTTACATCCGCGTGACCTGATGGCTTAACCGAGCTGTTCCAGCAGCGCCTTTGCGGCGGCCTGTTCGGCCTGCCGCTTGGAACCTGCGGTCGCCTGTGCCTCGGTGCCGTCTTGCAGCCGCGCTGCAATAGTGAAAACCGGCGCGTGATCCGGGCCGCTGCGGGACACTTCAATGTAGGCCGGCGGTTTCTGGCCCCGCGCCTGCGCCCATTCCTGCAGCGAGGTCTTGGCGTCGCGTGCGTCGCTTTCGACCTGATGGATACGGCGGCCCCACAAGCGCAGGATCATTTCCGCCGCAGCTTCAAAGCCCGCGTCCTTGTAGACTGCGGCAATCACCGCTTCCATGGCGTCGCCCAGAAGCGCTTGTTTGCGGCGTCCGCCGGACATCATTTCCGACCGGCCCAGTTTCAGAACGGCGCCCAAGTCGATTTCTGCGGCGACATCAGCGCAGGCCTCCTTGCGCACCAGCGCGTTGAAACGCGGCGCGAGCTGGCCCTCGGTGGCTGTTTTGTCGTGCTCCAGCAGTGCAGTTGCCATCACCAGCCCCAGCACCCGGTCACCCAGAAACTCCAGCCGCTGGTTATCCTTGCGGTTGGGCGAGGATACAGACGCATGTGTCACAGCGCGCTGCAACAGGTCAGGACGGGCAAAATGATGCCCGATCCGGTCTTCAAACGCGCGCAATTCCTTGGACAGCTTCACTGGATCCCCTTGAAGAAACGGTCGCTCCGCCATGTCCAGAAATACAGCATGGACCGCCCGGCAGAGGAGAACATGATCCGGTCGGCCCGGCCGATCAGATTTTCAAACGGCACAAAACCAACCCCGCCGGCAGACTGCGGCAAGCGGCTGTCCGAGGAGTTGTCCCGGTTATCGCCCATAAAGAAATAGTGGCCTTCCGGCACCTGATAGACACCGGTGTGATCCATGCCCTGATTGGTGATGTTGAGCACGATATGTTCATTGCCGCCCGGCAGGGTTTCCAGTTTGCGCGACTTGTTGCAGACAGCCCCCTGGCCCACCGGCGCGTTTTCACAGCGCGGGAAGGAACCCTGCGGCCCCTGGCGCTCCATCACTTCCTCGAATTGGCCGGCGTCTTGCAGTTTGACCGGTTCGCCGTTGATGAACAGCACACCGTTTTTCATCTGGATCTTGTCGCCCGGCAGACCAATCAGCCGTTTGATGAAGTCATTGCTGTTGACCGGATGGCGGAACACCACCACGTCGCCGCGCTCAGGCTGGCTGCCCATCAGGCGGGTGTTGTCGCCGTCCAGGAAGCCGCAGATGTTTTTGGCGTCGATATTCAAGCCAACCGCGGGGATGCGCACGCTGGGGCAGGAGGCGTAGGAGTAGCCGTAGGCCATTTTGTTCACGAACAGGAAATCCCCGATCAGCAGGGTCTCCTTCATCGATCCGGACGGGATCCAGAAGGGCTGGAAAAACAGGGTGCGGAAGACACCGGCGATCAGCAGCGCATAGACGATGGTCTTTATCGTCTCGATGATCGAACTGCTGGTCTTTGCTTTGGCCGTCATCAGGCTCTCCGGATTGGAAACAGGGTCCGGGGCTACATGCGGGCCTGAAAGGGCCAAGTCAAGTTCCGGCGGGCGATTCCGCTGGGTTCCCTGTGATGGGACGCGCCTCGATCACCACAAAAGCCTGCGCCCAGGGGTGATCATCGGTCAGTGTCACGTGGATCACAGCCTCATGGGCAGGCGGCGTCATCTCGCGCAGGCGTTCGGCGGCCCAGCCAGTCACATGCATCACCGGCTGACCGGTACGCAGATTGGAAACCGCCATGTCCTTCCAGGCGATACCCATGCGCAGGCCGGTGCCCAGTGCCTTTGAACAGGCCTCTTTGGCGGCCCAGCGCTTGGCATAGGTGCCTGCGATATCGCGGCGGCGTTCGGCCTTGCGCTGTTCGGTTTCAGTGAAGACCCTGTTGCGGAACCTATCGCCAAAACGGTCCAGCGTGCGCTGGATACGCTCGATATTGGCCAAATCGGTTCCAACACCCAGGATCATTCTTCCAGCCGTTTCAGCCCCAGTTTGATGCCATGCGCAAGAAACAGGCGGTTGACCATCAGGATGACCGCCAGCAGCAACACAAACAGGCCCGCGAGATACAGAACAGGAATGGTTGCCCGCGCCTCTGCGATCACCGGGTTGTTCCAGTAGAGCGGCAGCTGGGCAATGGTCAGCAGCGCGACGACCCCGGTCATCGCCGCAGCACAGACCCAGGCCGTTTTGCCGGCCAGCGGTGCCCGGGTTGCCTGCGCGATGCGCATTCCTTCAAGAACTGCGGCAAACATCGGCGGCAGGACCGTTGCCAGCCCGGCGGGCATGCCGGCCCCGAACTGTGCCAGCACCAGACCCAAGAGCATCATACCGACTGAGGCCGCCATCCACAGCAGTCCATAGCGGATTAAATTGACTTGCATGGCCTTATGCCTCCCGCGCTTCGTCCATCATCCGCCGCATTTCCTGCACTGCCGGGGTCAAGCCGCGGAAGACCGCCTCGCCGATCAGGAAATGGCCGATGTTCAGCTCCTTCACTTCTGGAAAGGCCGCTACCGGCTTTACTGTTTCATAGGTGAGGCCATGGCCTGCATGCACTTCCAGCCCCAGAGAATGGGCAAATGCGGACATTTCGCGCAGGGCGTCCAGTTCGCGCTCGCGATCCTCGGTTTTGCCCTCGGCGTGGTAATCGCAATAGGCGCCTGTGTGCAGTTCGATCACTTCGGCGCCGATCCGGTGCGCAACTTCGATCTGCTTTTTGTCAGCCGCAATGAATATCGACACTCTGCAGCCCGCATCGCGCAAGGGCGCGATGTAGTGGGCCAGGCGATTCTCCTCGCGAGCGACTTCCAGCCCGCCCTCGGTGGTGCGTTCCTCGCGTTTTTCCGGCACGATGCAAACAGCGTGCGGCTTGTGGCGCAGGGCGATCCTTTGCATCTCCTCTGTTGCCGCCATCTCGAAATTCAGCGGCACGTTAAGCGCCTCCATCAGCCTGTCGATATCGGCATCGGTGATGTGGCGGCGGTCTTCGCGCAGATGCGCAGTGATCCCGTCGGCGCCAGCTTCCTCAGCCAGCTTTGCCGCGCGGACCGGGTCCGGATAGGCGCCGCCGCGGGCGTTGCGCACGGTGGCGACATGGTCGATGTTCACGCCCAAGCGCAATTTGTTCTGTGTCATGAGATCTGTCTCATCCGTCTGAAGTCAATACTTTAACCAAAGACTAGACACCCGCCCGGCAAGAGCAACCCTGCAGGTAATAATGGTACAATCCGGCAACTGGGTTCAGGGGTCGGTCCCGATTTCCGCCCGTTGCTTGATTGCCTCGAACTTCGCCTTGATCTTGGAGCGGCGGCGCTGCTGGTAGACCCGGATCACCGGCAGGCTGAGCACATAGCAGACCGTGGCCGTGATGATGCCCGGAACAATGCCGCCGATCATATAGGGATAGAAAACCTCGTTATAGAACAGGTGCAGGCCCTGCCAATCGGCAGGCTGATCCTTGAACAACGCAAACAGGTTGTCTTTCAGGTCGCCGCCGGCCGCCATGAATTTGCCAACCAGGGACTTATCGACTTCCTCGTCGAACTCGGTGCCCAGGATCCAATGCCCGGTCTGCAGCGAGGCCACTCCGATCGGCACATAAGTCAGCGGGTTGCCAAAGAAGGTAGCGCTGAGCGAGGCCAGGATATTGCCGTTCATCAGACGGGAAATGACCGCTGCAACCAGGAAATGCAGACCGTAAAAAGGCGTAAAAGTGGTGAACACCCCGGCCCAGATGCCGCGGGCGATGCGCTCAGGCGAATCGGGCAGCCGCCGCACCCTGTGCTTCACATACAGGAACGCCCTTCCCCAGCCGCCGCGCGGCCAGAGAAAATTCGCCAGCGCCCGGAGGGGCGGACGTCTGTCCCGGCGCCTGAATACCAAAGCTGTGCGTCCTTCCCAGTTCCCGGCTCAAAATTTCAGCGGCTTATCCCGGAAAATGGCGTTCTTCCGGCTTGTTCCGGAACCGCGCCACCGCGGCAACATCGCTTTCGGCTTCAAGCGTCAGCATCAGCGAGTGCAGCTGCTCCACATCCCGCAGCTCCACATTGATCATAAGCCGGTAAAAGTCTGGTTTCCTGTCGACAAATTCCAAGTCCGAGATATTGGCCTTTTTCTCGCCAATCAATGTGCAAATGCGCCCCAGCACACCGGCGTCATTGCCAATGGTCAGTTCAAGCGTGGTTCCATAGGCCGCCGGGTGGGTGCCGCTGTGCCACTGCACATCCATCCAGCGTTCCGGCTGGTCCTCGAACTCGCCCAGCTTGTCGCAATCCGCAGCATGCACGACAACCCCGCGGCCGCGGTAGGTAATACCAATGATGCGCTCACCCGGCAGCGGCTGGCAGCAGGGTGCGCGCTCAAAGCTTTGCCCCGGCTCCAGGCCGACCACCGCGCGGCGCGGAGAGATTTCATCGCCATCGCCAGTGGTGGTCAGTTCCGGATAAACCGATTGCACCACGTCATGCGCGGTGATCTCTGCCGCGCCAAGCCGCGCCAGCAACTCGTTCACCCCGCCTGCCCGCAATGCGCGCGCTGCGGTTTCCAGCGCTTTGTCGGTGGCTTTCTTGCCGACATGTTCAAAAGCCGAGCGTGCCAGTTCATGGCCCAGCTTCACAAACCGCGCCCGGTCCGCTTCGCGCAGGGCGCGGCGGATCGCAGTGCGGGCCTTGCCGGTGGTGGCAATCTCCAGCCAGCTGACCTGCGGGGTCTGGCCCTCGGCGGTGATCACATCCACCGACTGGCCGTTGCGCAGCCGGGTCCACAGCGGCACCCGGATCCCGTCTACCTTGGCGCCGACACAGGCATGGCCGATGCGGGTATGGATGGCATAGGCAAAGTCGATCGGCGTCGCGCCCTTGGGCAGCTTGATCACATCGCCCTTTGGCGTGAAGCAGAACACCTGGTCCGAATACATCTCGAGCTTCACCGCCTCGAGGAATTCGTCGTGGTCGTCCTCTGCATCGAATTGCTCAGTCAGCGAGGCAATCCATTTGGCCGGATCCACGGCAAAGGGGTTCTCCGTCCGCACACCGTCGCGGTAAGACCAATGCGCCGCCACGCCGGTTTCGGCCACGTCGTGCATCTGGCGGGTACGGATCTGCACCTCAACCCGCTTGCCGTCGCGGCCCGACACTGTGGTGTGGATTGAGCGGTAACCGTTCGATTTCGGCTGACTGATGTAATCCTTGAACCGGCCCGGCACCGCGCGCCAGCGCTGGTGGATGGCGCCTAGCGCCCGGTAGGCGTCTTCTTCGGACATAGTGATCACCCGGAATCCGTAGATATCCGACAGCCGTGAAAATCCTTGATCTTTGGCCTGCATCTTGCGCCAGATCGAATAGGGCTTCTTGGCGCGGCCGAACACTTCGGCCTCGATCCCGGTCTTTTCCAGCTCCAGCCGCATATCGCCGGTGATCCGATGGATCACATCGCCGGTTTCGCGCTGCAAGGTCACAAAGCGGCGGATGATCGACTGGCGGCCTTCGGCGTTGAGCACGCGGAAGGCCAGATCCTCCAGCTCCTCGCGCATCCACTGCATCCCCATGCGGCCCGCCAGAGGCGCATAGATATCCATCGTCTCGCGCGCCTTCTGGGCTTGCTTTTCCGGGCGCATCGCCTTGATTGTGCGCATGTTGTGCAGCCGGTCGGCAAGCTTGACCAGGATAACCCGCAGGTCCTTGGACATTGCCATGAACAGCTTGCGGAAGTTCTCAGCTTGCTTGGTCTCGCGGCTGGAAAGCTGAAGGTTGGTCAGTTTGGTGACGCCATCGACCAGCATCGCCACCTCATCGCCAAAGCGGCGGGTGACCTCCTCGTAAGAGGCCTTGGTGTCTTCGATGGTGTCATGCAAAAGCGCGGTGATGATCGTCGCATCATCCAGGCGCTGTTCGGTCAGAATGGCTGCAACGGCAACCGGATGCGTGAAATAGGGTTCGCCCGAATGGCGGTATTGCCCTTCATGCATCTGCTCGCCGAATGCATAAGCCTCGGCGATCCTGTCCGCATTTGTCTTTGGGTTGTAGTTGCGGACCAGAGCAAGCAGATCTCCAGCGGAAATATCGGGGGAGTTCATGTCCGGTCCGCAGCCTCAAATTCGTCAGCGTACGCCTCAGCCCTGGCCCTGGGCCTCCATCAGCGCGCGCAGCAGTTTCTCTTCAGACATGTCGTCATCGGCGGGCTTGTCGTGATCCGCGCCCATCAGCAGAGCCATCGAATCTTCTTCCGGCTCATCGACCTCGATCTGAGTCTGGTTGCCTTCGATCAGACGCTCGCGCAGATCGTCTGCGCTTTGTGTTTCATCAGCGATTTCACGCAGGGAAACGACCGGGTTTTTGTCGTTGTCGCGATCCACGGTGATCGGGGCACCGGCCGAGATTTCGCGGGCACGGTGCGCTGCCAGCATCACCAGCTCAAAGCGGTTGGGCACTTTATCGACGCAATCTTCAACCGTCACGCGGGCCATCAGCGACTCTCCATTTCATTCCGGGTCCAGAAGGCAGACATTTACGCCCAAACCTTTCCCTTGACAAGAGCGGAAAACACCGCATTGCGCGTCTTACAACGGCGTGACCTCTGCCACATCCTCCGGCGGCAATTCCGCCAGCAGCCGGGCGGCGGTTTTCTGCAGCACAGGGTGGTGCCAGCGCGGGGCAATATCGCAAAGCGGCACCAGCACAAAGGCGCGATCCTGAATGCGCGGATGCGGCAGGATCAGCTGCCCAGGGGCCTCCTGCATCTGGGTCTCCAGCGGCAGCCCCTGCCAGCGGGCAAATCCGCCCTCATCCGGCAGCACCGCACCGCCATGATCAATCAGGTCCAGATCCAGCGTGCGCATCCCCCAGCGCTGCTGCCGCACCCGGGCGAACTGCGCTTCAATGTCATGCAAGCGCGCCAGCAGCCCGCGCGCGGACAAGGATGTCTCAACCGCTACAGCCGCATTCACATAATCCGGCCCGGCGCCTGCCGGGAAACAGGGCGTCTGAAAGAACCGCGAGATGCAGCGCAGCAGAACGTCATCCGATTGCAAAGCGGCAATCGCCTTTGACAAGGTGGCTTGCGGCGCATCAGCGTCAACAGGCAGGTTGCCGCCAAGCGCGATGAGCGACGTTTTCCGGTTTCCGGCCATTTTTGACCCTATTTCAGAATGGCAGTATACTTGCGGCAGATGACAAATAACTTACATTAAGTCCACCCGTCCCGCTGATTTCAAGCACTCACTCACGGAACACCCGGCCGGGACGGTTATACCGGAAGGAACATTTTATGTTTTATAAAGACGAACGGCTTGCGCTGTTCATAGACGGGTCGAACCTGTACGCCGCGGCTAAGGCGCTTGGGTTTGACATCGACTATAAGCTGTTGCGGCAGGAATTCATGCGCCGCGGCAAGCTTTTGCGGGCCTTTTATTACACCGCTCTGCTGGAAAATGACGAGTATTCCCCGATCAGACCTCTGGTGGACTGGCTGCATTACAACGGCTTCACCATGGTCACCAAACCGGCCAAGGAATACACCGACAGCATGGGCCGCCGCAAAGTGAAAGGCAACATGGATATCGAGCTTACCGTCGATGCCATGGAGCTGGCGCCGCGGGTGGATCACATCGTGCTGTTCTCAGGTGATGGGGATTTCCGTCCGCTGATTGCCAGCCTGCAGCGCCAGGGCGTGCGTGTTTCGGTGGTGTCTACCATCCGCAGCCAGCCGCCAATGATCTCTGACGATCTGCGCCGCCAGGCCGACAATTTCATCGAGCTGGAAGAATTGCGCGATGTCATCGGCCGCCCGCCGCGCGAGCAAAGCGAACCGCGTTCAGCGACAGCTGCACACGGCTAAGCAAAACCTGCCGGAACAAGGCGCCTGATGGGGTGGCGCCTTGTTCCGGACAGCGCTTTTCGGCCGCCTGATTATTGATCGGCTTGCGGCGTGAAACCAGCTTACCGTGACTAATGCTGTCAGCGGGCTCGCAGTACTTTAAGTGGACAAGACAGCCAGCAACATTATGTTTGCTTAGCGCCTGGACATAAACGCCTTCACGGCTGCGGCGACCCTTGCCCTTTGGCGGCTCCAGTTATCCATTTCATACATTCCCTGATGCAAGTTCGGCTCTGCCGATCCCTTTGCTGCCGCCTGCTGCGGGACGCTCCGAGCGGACCCGTTGCGACCCGCCAGCACTGGACCTTGCCGCTCGAACCGCTTACCTCTGGCCGCAAGGAGACGCCCATGACCAAACCAGCCCTGACCCTCTACCTCGCGGCGCCGCGCGGCTTTTGCGCTGGCGTGGACCGCGCCATCAAAATTGTCGAAATGGCGATCGGAAAATGGGGCGCGCCAGTCTATGTGCGCCACGAAATCGTGCACAACAAATTCGTGGTCGACTCGTTGCGCGATAAGGGCGCGGTCTTTGTCGAGGAGCTGGACGAATGCCCTGATGACCGCCCGGTGATCTTTTCCGCCCACGGGGTGCCAAAGTCAGTTCCGGCCGAAGCCGGCCGCCGCGAGATGGTCTATGTCGATGCCACCTGCCCGCTGGTCTCGAAGGTGCATATCGAGGCCCAACGCCACGCCGAGGCCGGTCTGCAGATGATCATGATCGGCCACAAAGGCCACCCTGAAACCATCGGCACCATGGGACAGCTGCCCGACGGTGAGGTGCTGCTGGTGGAAACCGTCGAGGATGTGGCCAAGGTGGAGGTGCGCGACCCGGATCAACTGGCCTATGTCACCCAGACCACCCTGTCGGTAGACGACACCAAAGGCATCGTGGCAGCGCTGCACCAGCGGTTCCCGAACATCACCGGCCCGCACAAAGAAGACATCTGCTATGCCACCACCAACCGCCAGGAAGCAGTGAAGTCGGTGGCGCCCAAAGCAGACGCCCTTTTGGTGGTCGGTGCGCCGAACTCCTCGAATTCCCGCCGCCTGGTCGAGGTCGGCGCCAAAAACGGTTGCGATTACGCCCAACTGGTGCAGCGTGCTGAAAACATAGACTGGCGCGCACTGGAGGGCATCCGCTCGGTTGCCATTACCGCCGGAGCCTCGGCGCCCGAGCTGCTGGTCAACGAGGTGATCGACGCCTTCCGCGAACGTTTCGACGTGACCGTCGAGGTGGTGGAAACCGCTGTCGAAACCGTGGAATTCAAGGTGCCCAAGGTATTGCGCGAAACCGCCTGACGAAACGCGGCTGAATTGCGAAGAAAGTCACAGAAAGCACACCTGCGGTACGCTAATCGTGGCACCCAATAGCATTCGGACATTTTTTGGAGCCGCATTGATGATTACCCTGCAATTTCTGATCACTGCTTTTGTTGTCGTCCTCGCCCCCGGCACCGGCGTTATCTACACGCTGGCCCTGGGCCTTGGCCAAGGCCGCCGCGCTGCGATCTGGGCCGCGCTTGGTTGCACGTTCGGCATTGTGCCGCACCTGGCCGCCGCAACCCTGGGGCTGGCCGCCGTCCTGCACAGCTCGGCGCTACTGTTCCAGATCGTCAAGGCCGCAGGCGTTGCCTATCTGCTGTATCTGGCCTGGCAGGCGCTGCGCAGCGGCGGTGCCCTGGCTGTCAATTCACAACGTACCAGCCAACCCGGCCGGAGTATCGCCTGGCGCGGAGCGCTGATCAACATTCTGAACCCCAAGCTGTCGGTGTTCTTCCTGGCGCTGCTGCCGCCGTTCCTGAGCGGAAATCCTGCCAGCGCGACGCTGGAGATGTCAGTTCTGGGGTTGGTGTTCATGGCGATGACCTTTGCCATCTTTGTGCTCTACGGGCTGTTTGCCGCCCAGGCCCGCAGTTACCTTCTGAACAGCGCGCGGGTGCTGAAATGGATGAGCCGCGGCTTTGCTGCCGTGTTTGCAGGCCTTGCCGCCCGGCTCGCTTTTGAACGTGCCTGAGCCGGCCATTGCGGAAAAGGGGCAAGAAATGAGCGACCAGAAAACACTGGAAGCCTACGCCGAGGCGGCGCAGGCATATGCAGATGGATTCGCCCGGTCCGATGACAGTTTTCACGATCCTGACTTCGAGGCCTTCACCTCGCTTCTGCCAGCAGGCGCCCGGGTCATGGATCTGGGCTGCGGTCCGGGTCACTGGGCGGCACGGTTCAAGGCGCAAGGCTTTGAGGTCTCGGCCATGGATGCCTCCCCTGAGATGGCCGCATTGGCAAAATCGGATTTCGGAATTGAGGTGAAGGTCGCAACTTTCGAAGCACTGGAGAGCAAAAGGGAGTATGATGGCATCTGGGCAAATTTCAGCCTGCTGCATGCGCCGCGGGCCGATCTCCCCAGTCATCTGACGCGCATCCATCGCGCCTTGAACCCCGGCGGCATCTTCCATATTGGCATGAAGCTCGGAGACAGCGAGGGGCGTGACAAATTGGGACGTTTCTATGCCTACTACAGCGAGGATGAATTGAAAAATCTGCTTCAAGATGCGGGCTTCACCGTAACCCGGTCCCGCCGCGGAAACGGCCAGGGACTGGCCGGCGGGGTTGAAACCTATGTGATCCTGACCGCCCATGGCTGAGCTGTTTGCCTATACCGATGGCGCCTGCTCCGGCAACCCCGGCCCCGGCGGATGGGGTGCGTTGCTGCGTGCGATGGATGGAGACACCGTCGTCAAGGAGAAAGAACTGAAGGGTGGCGAAGCCGAGACCACCAACAACCGGATGGAACTGCTGGCCGCGATCAACGCGCTGGAAAGCCTGGCGCGCCCGTCAACGCTTACCGTTGTTACCGACTCAGCCTATGTGAAGAACGGCGTCACCGGCTGGATCTTCGGCTGGAAGAGAAACGGCTGGAAAACCTCCAGCAAGAAGCCGGTCAAGAACGTCGAACTGTGGCAGCGCCTGGACGAAGCGCAAGCCCGCCACAAGGTGACCTGGGAATGGGTCAAGGGCCATGCCGGCCACCCGGAGAACGAACGCGCGGATGAGCTGGCCCGCGCCGGCATGGCCCCCTTCAAGAAAAAGAAAAACGCCTGATGCACGAGAACCGGGCATGACGTTTCTGGCTTTGCTGGACTACGCATCTGTTCTGGTCTTTGCCCTGTCCGGCGCGCTGGTGGCCAGCCGGGCGCAGCTGGATATCGTCGGCTTTGCCTTTGTCGCCTGCCTGACCGCGCTTGGCGGCGGCACGCTGCGCGATCTGCTTTTGGACCGCAATCCGGTGTTCTGGATCGGCAACCCGAATTACATCCTGTTGGCGGCCTTCGCTGCGGTGGCGGTGTTCTTTACCGCGCATCTGCTGGAGAGCCGTCTGCGCTGGGTGGTCTGGTTGGACAGCTTTGCACTTGCCGTAGCTGTTCCTGCAGGCACAGGCGCCGCACTGGCGCTGGGCAGCCCGCCGGTGATCACCGTGCTGATGGGCATGGCCACCGGAACCATGGGCGGCTTGATGCGCGACGTTGTCTGCAACGAAGTGCCCCTGGTGCTGAAACAGGGTGAGCTTTACATCTCCTGCGCCATGGCAGGTGCGATCACCGCCGTCCTGGCGATCTGGCTTGGACTGGAGGTGCGGTTTGCCCTGCTGGCCTGCGCCGGCGTGTGCTGGACCTTGCGGGCAGGGTCGATCCTGCTCGGCTGGCACCTGCCTGTCTACAAAAGCCGCCCGCCGCGCAGTTAAGGCCGGTTTGCGGTCAGAACAATTGGCGCCTCCTCCAGTCAACCGGAAATGCCTGATTGTGAACCCTGTCTTCACAACCCGGATCAAGGAACTGTCACCAGTGCGATCAGATGCGCTGCTGCTACGGAGCAAGGCTGCGTAATCTGCCAGCACCGGAAACCAAGACGCGCTGACACGAATGGCACCGGCAACAAATCAACCGCAATCAGGCGGTTTTGCGGGTGTCACCCAAGGATTTCAGAAACTCCTGGCCGTCTTTGCTGATCCTGGCCTTACGGCCCTTGCGCCGGTGCCAGACCAGCGCCATTTCATGGTATTCCCTCAGACTGGCGTCTTGCAGAAGGTCCTCCTTGATCTGCAGCGCGGCTGAGAAATTGTCCGCCAGCCGCCGGTCTTCTTCTTCATTCTTGTCAAACTTGTGCCAGTAGCTTGGCTCAATGGAGGAGGTGAAGTGGTTCGCCCGGCCGCGGGCTTTCTTGTTCAGGAACCCGTCACGAGACCGCAGCGCATAGTGATTGAGCTGCGCTGCGGAATAGCCGTAGCCGCCTCGCACGTAAAGCGCACCTTCCAGCTCATCCTCTGGCAGGCGCGTGCCATCGGCAAGCTGCCAGTTCACCTCGCCCGCCGATTCCGCCAGAAAAGGGCGGTGAACCCCCATACGGGTGAATTTTCCATTCTTGCGGAATGCGGTCTTGAAGAACCGATGCTCATCCGGGAGCCCCACCGCGGGTTCAGCCAGCACAAAGGCCTGAGGCACAGGGGGATGGTCCACAGTTCCAACCCCTGCATTGCCGAAAATGCGCCAAACAAAGGAAACCGCATCTGCATCCGCCCGTTCTGCCAGAAGCCCCGGCAACGTGCCGTCACCGGAATTGATTTGCAGGTATTCATCGACGTCGATCACCAGGACCCAGTCGGCATTGTTCACTTTGGGCTCGTACTCCGCCCACATCAGTGCGCTTTTGTGCGGGCCGCGGCGCACCACCCGGCTGAACCGGTGTTCGATTACACCCATGCGGTGCAAGCAGCGCAGGATATGGTCCGTGGGATCGGAGCACTCATTGGTGAAGATGACAAAATCGCTGACACCAATGGATTTGTAATGGCTGATCCAGTCAAGAATATAGGCGCCTTCATCTTTCATGGTGGTCACAACCACCACGTTCGGCGCACCGGGCTGGCCGCTGTCCTGTGTCATCTGCAAATGCCCTCTGCCTCGTTTTCCCACCGCATTGCACAGCGGTTGAGATATTGTATTCATTCAGCGGCCCGGTGCAGCAGAAATCGCGCGCTCCCCCCTCGGCTGTGGCCTGCGTACCTCAGCCAGGATTACTTGCCCAGGTACCGCTGCCAGAGCCAGATCAGCACCAAAGCGCCTAATACCGCGCCGACAAAACCCGCCATGAACCCCATGACCGCCAACAGGGCGCGCAGCACCAGCCCGCCGACCAACGCCCCGGCCATGCCGATACAGACCGTGGTGATGATATCGGTTTCCAGCCGCATCAGCCGGGTCGCAAGGAAACCTGCCGCAGCGCCGATGATAAGCAAAGCAAGGATGGGCATAGCGATCTCCCTATCTGCGCCAATGGGTCGGCACGATCACCAAGGCCCCGATGGAAGAGGCAATCGCATTCCAGCCCGACGCGCTGAAGCCAATGCCGAACATCAGCCGCACGAAATAGAACAGAAACGCCCCGCCCGTGCAGATGATGATCGATGGCACATAGCCATTGCTGGTAAAGCCGCTTCGTTCAGAAGCGTAGCCGACAATCCCGGCAATCACCACGGTGCCCATCAGGGTCAGGATCATCAAGCGTCTCCGGTTACAGGCGGCTGCCCGTGGGAACCGGGAAACCGCGCAAGAATGCCTCAGGATCCTGCGCGCTTTTGCCGGCCCGTTGCAAGCGCAACAACTGTACCGCGCCGGTGCCGCAGGCAATGGTCAGGTCGTCGTCCAGCACCGCGCCCGGTGCTCCATGACCCTCTGCCAGTCTTGAGGCCAGCAGCTTGACCCGCTGGCCCTCGATTTCGCACCAGGCACCGGGGAAGGGCGACAACCCGCGGATCTTGCGGTCCACCTCTGCCGCCGGGCGGGTCCAGTCTATCCGAGCCTCGCCTTTACCGATCTTTTCGGCGTAGGTGACGCCAGAGTCCGGCTGCACCTCAGGCGTCAGCCCTTCCAGGCGGCTCAGAGCGTCCACGATCAGCGCAGCCCCCATCGCCGAAAGCCGATCATGCAGCTGCGCAGTGGTTTCTTCTGCTCCGATTTCAGTAGCCTCCCGCAGCAGAACCGGGCCGGTGTCCAACCCTGCTTCCATCTGCATGATGCAGATGCCGGTTTCCGCGTCACCTGCCATAATCGCCCGGTGGATCGGCGCCGCCCCGCGCCAGCGCGGCAAGAGGCTCGCGTGGATATTCAGGCAACCGAGCTTGGGCGCATCCAGAATGGTTTGCGGCAGGATCAGCCCGTAGGCGACCACCACCGCTGCATCCGCCTGCAACGCCGCAAAGGCGTCCTGCTCCTCCGCGCCTTTCAACGAGACCGGGTGGCGCACTTCCAGCCCCAGGGCCGCGGCGCGGGCGTGGACGGGTGTGGGGCGGTCCTTCTTGCCGCGGCCTGCAGGCCGGGGCGGCTGGCAGTAGACCGCGGCAATCTCGTGCCCGGCCTCCGCCAGCGCATCCAGCACCGGCACCGAGAAATCAGGCGTTCCCATAAATATGATGCGCATCGGCGTCCCTGTATGCACCCCGGTTGCCTTGCCGCACACACCGACGGGCTTGCCTGAAACAACGCAGGTTCGCGCCCGGTCCCGGGGTGGGCGTTTCGCGCCCGCCCTGGGGGCGGGGCCGGGCGCGAACCGGGCCGCAGGCGGCCCGGGAGTTCAATCGCCAGCCTCAGCCGTTCAGCTTCTTCGCCTTGCGGATCAGCATGTCGCGCTTCACCTTGCTCAGGCGGTCGAAATACATTCTGCCGTTCAGATGATCGATCTGATGCTGCACCGAGGTCGCCTCAATTCCGATGAAATCCTTTCGGTCGACCATTCCTTGCTCGTTGATGAATCGGACGGTCACAGCACGCGGGCGTTTAATCTTGGCCGAAACACCCGGCAGGTTCGGGCTGGCCTCATCGTGTTCACGCAGCTCGATCGAGGAATGCAGGATTTCCGGGTTAGCCAGCTTCACTGCGCGGCCGCGTTCGGTGGAGCCATCCACCACCGCCAGCCGCAGCATCACACCGATCTGATTAGCGGCAAGACCAACGCCCGGCATCGCATCCATAGTATCAACCATGTCGGTCCAGATTTCACGAATCTCGCCGGTGATTTCGCTTACGTCTTCGGCCTTGGTGCGCAGGCGCTTGTCAGGCCAGGGCAGGCAGTTGCGGACAGTCATGTCTGGTGTTTCCTCAGGCGCGGGCGCGTTCGCGCTTCAGCTTCTGCATCTTGCGGGTGATCATCTGGCGCTTCAGCGGCTTCAGGTAATCAATGAACAGCTTGCCGTTCAGGTGGTCGATCTCATGCTGCACGCAGGTCGCCCACAGCCCGTCAAAGGTTTCGCGCTGCGCGTTGCCGTCGCGGTCCATCCATTCGACGTCAACCACCTTGGGCCGGGTTACTTCAGCGTATTGATCCGGGATCGACAGGCAGCCTTCCTCATAAACGTTGGTGTCGTCGGAAGAGGACAGGATTTGCGGATTGAACATCGCCAGCGGACGTGCATCACCGTCTTCTTCCTTGACGCAGTCCAGCACGATAAGCCGCTGCAGGATGCCGATCTGCGGTGCAGCCAGGCCGATGCCCGGCGCAGCATACATGGTTTCCAGCATATCATCCGCCAGCACGCGCAAGTCATCGCTCAGGTCCGGCACGGGCACGCAAACCTTTTTCAGGCGGGGATCGGGATGGATCAGGATCGGTCGTTTCATGCGCTTCATGTATGCGATCAGCCGCTTCATCGCAACGCCCCCTTGCGCATGCCGCTGCAGCGATTAGCTTCGCATGCAAAGTTACAGGCAACGACACGGGAATCCACCACATGAATTTTGACAAAGTCACCGACCGCTGCGGCACCCACAGCTCGAAGTGGGACAAGATGGAGAAGCTGTTCGGCGTCTCCCCGCAAGACGGCTTGGCGATGTGGACAGCGGATTCCGACTACGAGACCGCGCCCTGCGTGATTGAAGCTGTCAAACAAGCCGCGGATCACGGCGTGTTCGGCTATTCCTGGCAGCACCCGGAGTATCTGCAGGCAGTTCAATGGTGGATGAAGACCCGGCACAGCTGGGACATAGAAACTGATTGGGTGATGACCTCGCAGGGTTTGGGCAATGCCATTGCGCTCTGCCTGGATGTCTGGAGCCAGCCGGGCGACGGCGTCGTCATCTTCTCGCCCGTTTACCACGAGTTTGCCCACAAGGTGAACAAGGCCGGGCGCAAGGTGACCGAGTGCCCGCTGGCGCGCGACGGCGGCACTTACAATCTGGACCTAGACGATGCGCAATCGCGCCTGAACGGAACCGAGAAGCTGCTGCTTTGGTGCTCGCCGCAAAACCCTTCGGGCCGGGTCTGGACACCGGAAGAGCTGCGCGAAGTGGCGGACTTCGCCAAACGCAACGATCTGATCCTGGTTTCCGACGAAATCCACCACGACCTGGTCTATCCCGGCAGCACCTTTGTCCCAATGGACGTGGCGGCCCCCGATACACGCGCCTGGACAGTGACGTTGACCGCGCCATCCAAGACCTTCAACATTGCCGGCCAAAGGACCGGCAACATGATCATTCCGGACCCTGAGCTGCGCACCGCGATGCGGCACCGGCAGAACACGCTGGACTATGACCCCAGCGCGCTTGGTGTTGCGATGATCACCGCCGCCTACTCGCCCGAGGGTGCGGAATGGGTCGATGCCCAGATCGCCCATCTGGAGGGCAACAGAAAGCTGTTTGATGAGACCGTGAACGCCCTGCCGGGGCTGAAATCTCTGCCGTTGCAATCGACCTATCTGGCCTGGGTGGATTTCTCCGGCACCGGCATGAGCCGCGAGGAATTCATCAAGCGGCTTCGCGAAGACGCCAAAATCGCCACTTCGCCCGGTGATGGCTTTGGGGCCGGCGGCGAATTCATGGAGCGGTTCAATCTGGCCACCCAGCGCTCCCGTGTCGAAGAAGCCTGCCGCCGCCTGACTGCAGCCTTCTCGGATCTTCAGTAGGTATGAAGCGCCTGTTGCGCCTTTTGGCGCTGGTTGTTCTGACCGGCGCCGCCTGGGCCGCCTGGCAGGCTTTTGCCCCGCGGCCCGAACCACCGCCGCAGGCCGCGGCGGTCGACCGGATCGACCGCATCCTGATCGAGAAATCCGCCCGCCGCCTGACCGCCAGCCGCGGCGGTGAAACGGTGCTGGAATTTCCCATCTCACTAGGGTTCGAACCGGCAGGCGACAAGTTTCAGGAAGGTGACGGCAAAACGCCCGAAGGCACCTTTCTGATCGACCGGCGCAACCCCAACAGTGCCTATCATCTGTCGCTGGGGATCAATTATCCGCAGCCCGAAGACAGGGTGCGGGCCAACGCGGCCGGGGTCAGCCCCGGCGGCGACATCTTCATACATGGACAGCCGAATTCGGTGGGCAATCTGATCACCCTGCCCGGCGACTGGACCGCCGGCTGCATCGCTGTCACCAATGAACAGATGGAAACGCTGTGGCGCCTGGCAGAAATCGGGACGGAGGTTGAAATCCGTCCCTGACCTAGCAGCTCAAATCTTGCCCTGCGACTGGTCGAAGGGGATCAGCCCGGCAGGCGCATCCGGCGACTTGTAGAAATCCAGCGGCGCCCTGTCCGCAGCAGGTGTTGAGCGCTTGAATTCATAGCGCATCTCGCCGCCCTCTTCTTCGCTGGCAACAATCAGGCATTGCGACAGGTGCCGCGCTCCCTCGTAAAGATCGACCAGTCCGCGCAGCATCGGCGCAGTCTCCGCCTCAACCGAAAAACCCGTCTTCCACATCCGCAGAACCGGGACCAGCTCATTGTCCGCCATCACCCGCAAACGGCTTTTCTTGCGCATCCCCTGAAGGCGGGCGGTGTCCAGTGCTTCCTGTACGGCTTTGGGCACATAGGTGTTCATCGTTCCGGCCTTCCAAATGCTTGGGTTTCCTCGGGTCCTTCTTTCAACGGTGCGTCACAAATATATAAAATCAAGTGAACATTTTCGGAAATTTGACGGTCGCGCAATTTTGTTGCTCGTGTGCAGTGGTGCAGAGGCCTTGCGCGCTGCGCTGCATAGGCACCCGGCCTGACCAGGCCTATGGTGCCTGCGCACAGCAGCAGGAGCAAACCCGATGGGCCTTTTGATCGACGGAAAATGGCACGACAAGTGGTATGACACAAAATCCACTGGCGGCGCGTTCAAACGCAGCGAATCGCAGTTCCGCAACTGGATCACCGCTGATGGCAGCGCCGGTCCTTCGGGCGAGGGCGGTTTCCCTGCAGAAAGCGGCCGCTATCACCTATATGTCTCGCTCGCCTGCCCCTGGGCCCACCGCACGCTGATCTTCCGCAAGCTGAAGGGACTGGAGGACCACATCTCCGTTTCCGTTGTGCATCCCGATATGCTGGGCGAAGGCTGGACCTTTGATACAGACGATCAGGGCGCCACCGGTGACACTCTGTTCGGCAGTTCCCATATGCATCAGGTCTACACTCGCGCCGATGCAGGTTATACAGGCCGGGTAACGGTACCGGTGCTGTGGGACAAGGCGCAGGATACCATCGTTTCCAACGAAAGCGCCGAGATCATCCGCATGTTCAATTCGGCCTTCGACGATATCACCGGCAACAGCGATGACTACTGGCCGGAGGAACTGCGCGAGCCGATCGAGGCGGTCAACGCCCGCATTTACAGCACCATCAACAACGGCGTCTACAAATGCGGCTTTGCCACCTCGCAAGAGGCCTATGACACCGCAGTCGAGCCGCTGTTTGAAAGCCTGGACTGGCTGGAGGATCTGCTGTCCCAGCACCGCTACCTGCTGGGAGACCGCGTGACCGAGGCCGATTGGCGGCTGTTCACCACGCTGCTTCGGTTCGATCCAGTCTATCACGTGCATTTCAAATGCAACCGCAAGCGGCTGGCGGACTACCCGAACCTTTGGGCCTACACACGCGAGCTGTATCAATGGCCGGGCGTGGCTGAAACCGTAGGAATGCAGCATATCGTGCGCCACTATTACTACAGCCACGACACCATCAACCCGCACCGGATCATTCCGGTCAACCCGGACATCGACTGGCTGGAACCGCACCGGCGCGGCTGATCTGGCGCCCCCCGGCCCCTGGCAGAACAATTCCTTCCGATGCTCCTAAAATTAGGGAGTTCACGCCTCGCCCCAGTTGCTTTATGAACCGCGGTGTCTGATTTGGCATCCGAACCGTTCGGAGCAACATTCAACCGGTGGCTACCGCGATGCTTGAACTCCCGCTTGACAATGCAACCCCATCCAGGGACCACGGCGGCAACCTCAGCGCTGCCATGGCAGAGTTCGGTGGTATCCGCAGCGATTGGATGGACCTCTCCACCGGCATCAACCCGCACCACTATCCGCTGCCGGACTTCACCGCCGGAGACTGGAGCGCGCTGCCGGACGCCGATGCGCTGGCCGGTCTCGAACTCGCCGCGCGGTCTTTCTGGAACATCCCGGATGAGGCTGCAGTTCTCGCCGCCCCTGGTGCTTCAGCCCTGATCGCAGCCCTGCCAGCACTGGCCGCACCGCGCTGGGTGCAGATCAGCAAACCGACTTACAACGAGCACGCCGCCGCCTTTGAAGCCCGCGGCTGGAAGATTCGCGTGGATGGCCCGGCTGAGGCCCGTGTCGCGGTGCATCCGAATAACCCCGATGGCCGCCTCTGGTGTGAAGAACAACTCACTGCACCGCTCACTATTATCGACGAAAGCTTTTGCGACGTCTGCCCAACCGAGAGCATGATTCGCATGGCCGCCCGGCCCGGCGTGATTGTCCTGAAAAGCTTTGGCAAATTCTGGGGCCTCGCCGGCCTGCGGCTGGGCTTTGCGATTGGCGATCCCAAACTGATCGCCACCCTGTCCACGTGGCAAGGCCCATGGGCCGTCTCCGGCCCGGCCCTGCGCACTGGCGCTCTGGCTCTGCAGGACCACGGTTGGGCCGAAGCCACCCGCACCCGGCTCCGGGCGGATGCGGCGCGGCTGGATGAAATGGTGCTTGCCAAGGACGCCAGCCTGGTGGGCGGCACCGACCTGTTCCGTCTCTACAATGTGAACGATGCCGCGGTCTGGCAGAACAAGCTTGCCCGTTCCTGCATCTGGAGCCGGATCTTCCCCTATTCCAAAACCTATTTGCGCCTCGGCCTGCCGCCCGCTGACGGCTGGGACCGGCTGGAGACGACGCTATGACCACCGCGGCAATGCTGGCGGTTGCCCTCGTGTTGGATGCCGTTTTCGGCGAGCCCAAATGGCTGTGGTCCCGTTTCACCCACCCGGCAGTGCTGATGGGCAAAGCAGTCGGCTTCCTCGACCACACGCTCAACACCGGTCAAAACCGCCGCGGCAAAGGCGTGCTGGCCGCATTGGCACTGGTTCTTTGCGGCTTCATCGCAGGCAAGCTGCTGTCGCTGCCCGGCACGCTGGTGGAAATCCTGGTGGCAGCCATGCTGATCGCCCAGCGGTCGCTGACCGAACATGTTACTGCCGTTGCCAAGGGCCTGCGCAGCAGCCTGGAGGACGGACGCCAAGCGGTGGCCATGATCGTCAGCCGCGACACCGCGGCCATGACGGCGCCGCAAGTAGCCCGCTCCGCCATCGAAAGCGGATCTGAAAACCTGTCCGACGGGGTCATCGCCCCTGCCTTCTGGTTCCTGATTGCCGGGCTGCCGGGCCTGATTGTTTACAAGATGATCAACACCGCCGACAGCATGATCGGCTACCGTAGCGACCGGTACGAGGATTTCGGCTGGGCCGCCGCCCGCCTGGACGACCTGTTGAACCTGATCCCGGCGCGGCTGACCGGGTTGCTGATCGCCCTGTCCAGCGGCCAGTTGCACCACTGGGGCGCAATTTCTGCAGACGCCCGAAAGCACCGGTCGCCCAATGCCGGCTGGCCCGAAGCCGCCATGGCGCGGGCGCTGAACACCGCGCTGGCCGGCCCGCGGTCCTACGACGGGCAGATGCGCGGCTTTCCCTGGGTCCATGCAATTGGTGCCAAAAGCGCCAACGCCGAAACCATCACCCGCTCCGTGACCCTGCTCTGGCAGACCTGGGCGCTTGCTCTGGTCCTGACGGTTGCCATTGCCGCGGTTTTCTAGCACATAAGACCCTGCGGGAGCGGTCAGACTAAGGAGCGCCAGAACCATGCGCCTATTGCCCTTCGTCCTTGCAGCAAGCCTGCTGCCTGCGGCGGCAACTGCCCAGTGCGGCGGCGGCTTTCAGAATTTCGTTAAGCTGATGAAAGACGAGGCCGTGCAGGCCGGGTATGACACCGCCACTGTCAACGCCTTCTTCTCGGGCACCCGCAAGGATGCGGGCGTGCTCAAGGCGGACCGTGCCCAGGGTGTGTTTCAGAAGCCTTTCATCGAGTTCACCCGCCACCTGATCTCGCAAAACCGGATCAAGCGCGGCCGCCAGATGGCGCAAAAACATGATGCCACCTTCCAGCGGATTGAGAACACCTATGGCATCGACCGCGGTGTGCTGCTTGCCTTCTGGGCGTTTGAGACCGACTATGGCGGCTATCAGGGCGATTTCAACACCCGCGATGCGCTGGTCACCCTGGCGCATGATTGCCGACGCCCGGAGCTTTTCCGGCCGCAGGTCTTCTCGGCACTGGAGCTGTTCAGCCAGGGCAATTTCGATCCCAAACGCACAACAGGCGCCTGGGCCGGCGAGATCGGCATGGTTCAGATGCTGCCCGGAGATATTCTGGAACATGGTGTCGATGCAGACGGCGACGGCAAGGTCAGCCTGAAGACTTCGGCCGCCGACGCGCTGATGTCGGGTGCGCGGATGCTGTCCCATTTGGGTTGGAAGCCGGGCCAGCCCTGGCTGCAAGAGATCATCATCCCTCAGGATCTGGATCTGACGCTGACGGGCACTGGACGCAAGAAATCCGTAGCCCAGTGGCGCGCTCTGGGCGTCTCTCCAAGGGACGGCAAACTACCCGATCCCTCCTTGCGCGCTTCGCTTCTGCTACCGCAGGGCCACAGAGGGCCGGCTTTCCTGGCTTACCCCAACTTTGACGTCTACTTTGAGTGGAACCAAAGCTTTACCTATGTCCTTACTGCGGCTTACTTTGCCAACCGGCTGGAAGGCGCAGAGGCCTATAGCGCAGGCCAACCCGAAAACGGGCTGAACGGCACTCAGATGAAACAGCTGCAGCAGATACTACAGGCCCGCGGCCATAACGTTGGGGATATCGACGGCATTCTTGGCGCCCGTACCCGGATTGCAGTGCAAAAGGAACAAGCCCGTCTTGGCCTGCCCGCCGATGCCTGGCCGACGCCGGCGCTGCTGCAGAAGCTTTAACGGATCGGGAACCGCTCGCCCCTTTCGGTGATCAGGATGACCCGGCTTCCATTACGCACATACAGATCACAACGGCCGAATCCGTTGGTGAACTCCACGCAGATGCTGCCGTCTGCGGCAATCCGGTAAGTGCCCCAAGCGGTGCCCCCGCCGTTCTCCACCGAGTAGGTGTAAGCATAGGCGCCATCGCTGCCATACAGCGACTCTCCGCCATCATAAAAGCGAAAGGACCGGCCTGGCAGCGCCTCCAGCTCATTTTGCGCCAGGGCCGTGTCGCCGGGCCGCAGCGGCCAGCCCTCAGCCAGTGCGCTGCTTGCCAACTGGCATAAAAACAGGGGCATGATCCATCTCATGCCCCTACCTTAGCTGTTCACTTGTTAAGCCGGTGTCACGATCCGGTGACAGCTGGATTTACCAGTCGATGAAAGCTTCGAAATCCTGCATTGCGCGGTTCCAGATCCCCACGGCCTGGGCAAAATCATCCGGGCTCATGCCTTTGTTGCCCAGGAACACATCCATTTCGATCCGGGCTGAGCCCTCTTCCGAGACATAGCCGCGGGCAAAGCGGTTTTCATTGTTCCACTCGTTGATCTTGGACAGGCGCACGCTGCCATCTGTCTGATAGCCCGAGAAGAACTGGATGGCTTCGCAGTCTTTGTTGTCGTTGCACCCGTAATAGTAGACCGAGAAATCGTTGCCGTAATATTCGACCTTCAGGTTCGGGTCGCCAACGCTGTCGGTGGTCACTTCAACCTTTGCGCCCTCATCCTTGAAGAAACTGGCAACGCTGTCGCCGGTTTTGGCCACCACGTTCTGGGCAGCCGCGGCTACCGGCATCATCAGCACCGCGGATGCGGCAATTGCTTTGAGCATATCCATTTATCACTCCACCAAAATTAATTCTTACCGGCAGGCGCCGCCAATCCTCACAGCCCGCCTCAAGCCACCATCGCCTCTGCCTTCTTGAGGTCAACTGAAACCAGCTGGCTGACGCCTTTTTCCTGCATGGTGACGCCAAACAGCCGGTCCATTCGCGCCATCGTCACCGCGTGATGGGTGATGATCAGGAAACGGGTGTCGGTCTGACGGCACATCTCGTCCAGCAGGTCGCAGAAGCGGGTGACGTTGGCATCATCCAGCGGCGCATCGACCTCGTCCAGCACACAGATCGGCGCCGGGTTCGACAGGAACACCGCAAAGATCAGCGCCATGGCGGTCAGCGTCTGCTCGCCGCCCGACAGCAGCGACAGGGTCGACAGCTTCTTGCCCGGAGGCTGGCACATGATCTCAAGCCCCGCATCCAGCGGATCGTCGCTCTCGACCATAACCAGATTGGCCTCGCCGCCGCCGAACAGATGGGTGAACAGCATGGCAAAGCTGTTGTTCACCTGCTCAAACGCGGTCAGCAGCCGCTCCCGGCCCTCACGGTTGAGGCTGGCAATACCGTCGCGCAGGGTCTTCACTGCGCCCTCCAGGTCCAGCTTCTCGGCCACCAGCGTGTCATGCTCGTTCTGCACGCCGCGGGCATCTTCCTCCGCGCGCAGGTTGACCGCGCCCAGGGCGTCGCGCTGGCGCTTGCAGCGGTCCACGTCGTGCTCCAGATCATCCGAGGCCGGCATCTCATCCGGCGATACGCCAAGCTTCTCCAGCAGTGCCTGCGGGGTGATCTCCTGCGCTTCGATGATGCGGCCCGCGGCCTGCGTGACTGCCTCCTTGGCTGCGTCGCTGCGCGCCTCAGAGCGGGCGCGTGCTTCGCGTGCCTCAGACGCCAGCCGCTCGCATTCGCGCTCCTTGTGGACCCCCTCGCGCAGTTCGGCTTCGGCTGCAATCAGCGCCTCGGTCGCTGCGGATTTGCGCGCTTCGGCTTCGGAGATTGCCTCGTTCAGCTCGTCCCGCTTCTCAGCGATTTCCGCCGGAACCGCGTTGGCCTCTTCCAACTCCTCCTGCGAGGCCTCGCGGCGCTCAGCCAGCTCCTCGATCCGCGCCTCGGCGCTTTCCAGACGGTGGCGCCAGCCGGACAGTTCCTTCGTCACCTCCTGCGCACGCTTGGTGCGCGCCTCGCCTTCGCGGCGCAGCTCATCATGAGAGGACCGGTGCGTCAGCATGGTGATCCGCGCCGCCTCGACCGATTGCTTGATGTCCTCTACCGCAGTGCGGGCCTGGTCCAGATCGCCCAGATCCCCCAGCGCCTTTTCCGCCTCTTTCAGTTGCAGGCTGGCATTCAGCGCGTCTTCCACGTGGCGGGAGACGGCAATGCCCAAAGTTTCCAGCCTGGCCTCGGCCAGATTGCGGTCCGCCTCGGCCCGGCTCAACGCGCGGGCCGCATCGGCCACACGCTGATCCGCTACCCGGCGGGCCTGGCGGGCATTCTGGTCGGCCAGCGTCACCTCTTCCAGTTTGCGCAACAGCATCTCATGCGCGGCACGGGCGCCGTCGGCCTTGGCACTGACGCGCTCCATCTGCTGTTTCAGCGCTTCCAGCTTGTTCAGCTGCTCCAACCGCAGGGCCGCAGCGCTCGGCGCATCCTCGGCCCAGGCGCGGTAGCCGTCCCAGCGCCACAGGTCGCCCTCGACTGTGACCAGCCGCTGCCCCGGCAACAGCTGCGCCTGCAGGCCCGCCGCCGCATCACCGTCCACCAGTCCGATCTGCGCCACCCGGCGCGAAAGGGCCTCTGGGCCGGAAACAAACAACGCCAGCGGCTGCGCCCCCTCCGGCAACTCCGCATCACGGTCATAGCCCGGTAAAGAGACCCAGCCGGTCGGACCGTCCGCATCCGCCAGCGGCGCACGCAGATCATCCGCCAGCGCCGCGCCCAGGGCCTTCTCATAGCCAGGCGAGACAGTCAGCTCATCCAGTACCTGGCCGCCTTCGGCAGTGTCGCGCTCCACCAGCTTGGCCAGTGCGGTCACCTCGGCTCGCAACGCACCCAGCTCGCCCTCAGCCTCGGAGCGCTGCGAACGCGCCTCTGCCTCGCGGCTCTGGGTTTCGGTGCGCGCCTCGTCCGCTGCTTCCAGCGCCTCCTCCGCCATTTCAGAGGCTTCTCGGGCCTCTTCCTCAGCCGTCACCCCAGCCTCGAATTTCTCCGCAGCCAGTTCCAAAGCGTCCTGCGCTTCGTCCTGAGCACCGCGGGCTTTCTCCGCTTCGCCCTCGGAACGGCCAAGCGCACGCTGGCCATCCTCGACCGCGCGGCGCGCCGACTGGTGCCGGGCGGCCAGACGGGCCACATCCTCGGTCACCTGCGCCAGATGATCCTCGCGCGCCTGCAAGACCGAGCCTGCATCGCGCGCCAGCTCCGCGGCTTCGGCCATCTTGCCGTCATGCCCGTCACCGGCCTTGGACAGCTCGCGCTGCTCCCATTCCAGCCGCTCGATGGTTTCGCCGGCGTCCTTGTTCAACCCCGCCTCGCGCTCGATGTCGTTGCCCAGCTGCACAACACGGCTGCTGAGCCGATCAATGGTCTGGCGCGCCTGCGCCTCCTGGTCGCCCAGCGAGTCGCGCTGGACCACCAGCCGCTGCAGGATGGCCGCCGCGATGGCCTCCTCCTCGCGCAGGGGCGGCAGCTTTTCCTCGAACGTGCCGCGCTGTGCCGCGGCTGCACGCACCAGCGCCTCAGCCTTCGCGGCCTGCTCGACCCGCACCCGCAATTCATCCTCGGAGGTCAGCCGCAACTCATCCGCCTCGCGCCAGCGCCGGTACAGCAGCATACCCTCAGCCAGACGCAGCTTCTCGCCAATCTCGCGGTAGCGCTGCGCCTGCCGCGCCTGTTTGGCCAGCTGCGCCAGCTGTGCCGCCAGTTGCTCGATCACGTCATCGACGCGCAGCAGGTTGGCCTCAGTGTTCTTCAGCTTCAGCTCTGCCTCATGGCGGCGCTGATACAGGCCGGAGATCCCCGCCGCTTCCTCCAAAATACGCCGCCGCGCCTTGGGCTTGGCGTTGATCAGCTCGGCGATCTGCCCCTGCCGCACCAGAGCCGGCGAATGCGCTCCGGTGGAGGCATCGGCAAACAGCATCTGCACATCGCGCGCCCGCACATCCTTGCCGTTGGACTTATAGGCACTGCCCACGTCCCGGGTGATGCGGCGCACGATCTCCAGCCCGTCCGCATCGTTGAATCCCGACGGCGCCAGCCGTTCGGAGTTGTCGATATTCAGGCTCACCTCGGCAAAGTTGCGCGCCGGTCGCGACGACGTGCCGGCAAAGATCACATCCTCCATGCCGCCTCCGCGCATCGCCTTGGCGCGGGTTTCCCCCATCACCCAGCGCAGAGCTTCGAGAAGATTGGATTTGCCGCAACCGTTTGGACCCACAACCCCGGTCAGCCCATCGGCAATGACCAGTTCGGTAGGATCAACAAAGCTTTTGAAGCCGTTCAGCCTGAGCTTGGAAAACCGCAAAGCTGCCCCTTCGTGATTCCGTATCGAGAAAGTTCAGCGGTTCCTATCCTGTGAGTCAACGCTCCGCACCCCCAAATCGGGGTGAATTCGCCTCAATCGCCACCATATCTTGTGGATAACCCGCAGGATCCGGCGGTCTTTTGCCAAGCAGGGCGTGATCAGGCGTCAGGCGGCCCGCAACAGCCGGCCCAAACGGGCAATCCCTTCCTCAATGGCCGTATGATTGGAATTGGAGAAGCTCAACCGGATCGTGTTCTGGCCGCTGCCATCGGCAAAAAACGCCTGGCCGGGGACAAAGGCGACCCGCTCTGTCTCCAGCGAACGGGCCAGCAGCTGCGCTCCGTCCATGCCCTCCGGCAAGGTGACCCAGACAAACATGCCACCCTCAGGCCGGGTCCACTCCACACCCTCCGGCATATGGCCTATCAGCGCCGCCAGCATGACATCGCGGCGGCGCTGGTAGACCGCGTGCAGCTGCGCAACATGTTCGTCAAAACAGGCCTCAGCCACGCCATGCACCGCCATTTGGTTGATCGACGAGGTATGCAGGTCTGCCGCCTGTTTCAGCAGCACCATCTGCCCGATCACCGGCTTTGCCGCCACCGCCCAGCCGATCCGCAGCCCCGGCGACAAGGTCTTGCTGAACGATCCGCAATAGACCGTCCGGCAGTCCTCGATCGAGCCTTTCTGCTGCATTTCCAGCGCCAGCACCGTCGGCACCGGCTCGCCGTCATAGCGCAGCGACTGATAGGCCGCGTCCTCGATGATGGCGCAGTCCAGCGTGTCCGCCAGTTCCAGCAGGCGCAGCCGCCCGGCGCGATCCAGCGTCTCGCCGGTCGGGTTGGCAAAATCCGGTGAGAGATAGGCAAATTTCACCTCACTGCCCGCCCCTGCCGCACATTCGGTATAGCGTTCCGCTGTGCGATTACCCTTCAGCGACAGCCGGTCATAGCGCGGTTCATAGGCGTTGAAGGCCGCCAGCGCCCCCAGATACGTGGGCCAGCCCACCAGCGCGGTGTCGCCCGGCGACAGGAACAGTTTGCCCAGGTAATCCAGCGCCTGCTGAGAGCCGGAGGTGATCAGCACGTTCTCTGCCTCGCAGTCGATGCCGATCTTCGCCATCTCCACCACGATCCACTGGCGCAGCGGCAGAAAGCCCTCGCTGACGGAATACTGCAGCGCCTGCGCCTGCCGCGCCGGCGTCAGCGCATTCTTGAAAGCATCGGCAAACTCATCTGCCGGGAACAGTGCCGGATCGGGGATGCCGCCGGCAAAGGAGATGATGTCCGGTTGATCCAGCAGCTTCAGCAGCTCACGGATTTCCGATGCCTTCATCCGGCTGTTGCGGGTGGCAAAAATCTGATCCAACTGCATGGCTCTCTCCTCATTCAACAACTAGCGTCACGGTAAGAGGCTCCAAATTAAAGTCAATAATACTGACCTATTGTTACAGCCTTCGTGATGCCCTCTGCTCTTGCGGCGACGCGTCCAGCGTGGTCATATAAATTGACCAATCCGCCAGAGCGACCAGATGCCTTTCCAGAAAGTCCAGCCCGAGAAACTCTCCGCCTCCGTCGTCAAGCAGATCGAACAGCTGATCCTGCGCGGCATCCTTTCTCCCGGCGAGCGGCTGCCTGCCGAAAGGGAGCTGGCGGAACGACTCGGCGTCTCCCGCCCTTCCCTGCGCGATGCCATCGGCGAATTGCAGGAACGCGGGCTGCTGGCCTCCAAGGCCGGTTCCGGCGTGTTTGTGGCCGACGTTCTGGGCTCCGCCTTCTCGCCCGCCCTGATCCAGCTCTTCGCCACCCATGATGAGGCGGTGTTCGACTACCTCTCATTCCGCCGCGACATGGAGGGGCTGGCCGCGGAGCGCGCAGCCCGGTTCGGGTCGGACTATGACCTGCAGGTGATCCAGGCGATCTTTGACAAGATGGAGGCAGCCGGCAATCCCGCCGTGTCCGAGGAAGCGGCACAGCTTGATGCCCAGTTCCACTCCGCCATCATGGACGCCAGCCACAACGTGATCATGCTGCACATGATGCGGTCGATGTTCGACCTCCTGCGCGAAGGCGTGTTCTACAACCGCCGCATCATGTTCCAGCAGCACACCACCTATGAGGCGCTGCTGGACCAGCACCGCGCCATCAACGCCGCCCTGCAAGCCCGCGATCCGCAAGGAGCCCGCACCGCGGTCGAGGCGCATCTGGACTACGTGAAACAAGCCCTCACCGACCACCAGCGGGCTGAGCGCAACGCCGAAGTGGCCCGGCAGCGGCTGGAGCATGAGACGGGTAAAGCATGATTGCCTACGTCACAGTAGGCGCAGATGACATCGCCCGTGCCGAGCGGTTTTATTCCTCATTTCTACCTGCCCTTGGTTATGAGCTAAAGGAGGGACCTGAAGGCCTGAGTTACGCACTGCCCGTTGACCTGGGCCAGTCTCCGGTGCTTCCAGACTTTTACGTCAAACCAACCTTCGACGGGCGTCCGGCCTCTGGTGGCAACGGGTCTATGGTTGCTCTTGAAGCGCAAAATCAAGAGCAAGTTCGCAACCTGCACGCTAGCGCCCTTAGCGCAGGCGGTTCGGACGAAGGCCAGCCCGGCTTTCGAACCGCCTATGGGCCGCATTTCTTTGTTGGCTATCTTCGCGACCCGCAAGGCAACAAGATCGCGCTTTTCTCCAGCAACCTAAATGAACCTGGACGCGATGGATAACAGAGACACAAAGGCCTGAACGGAGTACCATGCCCGGCAGGTTCAATACCCCTAAGGCACAAAAAACCCGGCCACTTGGACCGGGTTCTTTTAACTCGTTAGTGTCAACCTGAGCTAGTGCAGCTTGGCGTCCACATCCCCAATGGCAGCATCGATCAGCTTGTTGGCCTCGGCGGCGGTCATCTGCTTGGAGATCACCTGATCCGCAGCGGCAACAGCGATGGTGATCGCCTGATCGCGCACTTCCTTCACAGCCGAAGCTTCCGCCGAGGCGATCTGCTCCTGGGCAGCCGCCAGACGGCGGGTGATGGAGGTTTGCAGATCCGCTTTTGCCTGTTCCGCTGCACGGGCAGCTTCGTCACGGGCGGCAGCGACGATCTGATCAGCCAAGGCCTGAACTTCCTGCTGCTTGCGCTCGTAAGACGCCAGAACTGTCTGGGCCTCTTCACGCAGGGCGCGGGCTTCGTCCAGTTCCTTCTGGATGCCTTCGGCGCGGTTGTCCAGCTGGCCAGCCAGCAGCGACGGCACCTTAGCAAACAGCAGAATGCCGATGAACAGCACAAAGCCGAGGCCCACAACCAGATTGGTGTTGGACAGGTCCATGCCGCCGCCGGCAGCAAGGGCAGGCGAAGCTGCGCCAAAGGTCAGGGTAAGGGCGAGAATATTGCGCATGTCCTTATCCTTTCGTCCGCTCAGCAACTGCCGCGGCAATTGCGTCTGCGTCTGCCGAACCACCCAGCGCTGTTACCAACGCATCTGCGGTATCGGTGGCAACAGCCTTCACGCTTTCCAGTGCGCCGGCCTTGATTTCGGCGATTGCCTTTTCGGATTCAGCGGCCTTGGCAGAGATCTGTTCGTCTGCTTTGGCGATTGCCTCATCCAGCCCGGCCTGAATTTCCGCACGGGTCTCGGCAGCAATGCGCTGCGCTTCCGCACGGGCATCCGCCAGAGCTTTGTTATATGCGTTTTCAGCCTCGACAGCCTTGGCTTTCAGGTCTTCAGCCGCGGCGAGGTCGTTGGTGATGGTCCCCTGACGCTCGGCCAGCACCGCAGCGATGCGGGGCAGCGCGACGCGCGACAGGATGAGGTAGATCACGACCAGGGCGACTGCGAGCCAGAAGATCTGGTTCCCGAAGGTCGAGAAGTCCAGCTGCGGCATGCCCGGAGCAGACCCGTGCGCTGCGTCTGCGGCGCCGTGTGCTGCGTCTTGCGTATTTGATGCCATGTCGTCCTCCTTGGGAACTTGCCGTTACACCGGGCAGTGCAGGTTTAAAGCCGCACTGCCCGGCCGTAAGGAAATAGGTTCCTAAGGTCTTAGACGGCGAACATCAGCAGCAGAGCGACCAGGAACGAGAAGATGCCCAGTGCTTCTGCAAACGCGATGCCGATGAACAGGGTCGCGGTCTGACCAGCTGCTGCCGACGGGTTGCGCAGAGCGCCTGCCAGGAAGTTGCCGGCAACGTGGCCCACACCGATTGCGGCTGCGCCGGAACCGATTGCTGCCAGGCCTGCGCCGATGAACTGACCGAGTTGTGCGATATCGCCTTCCATGAGTATTCTCCTTACGATGGAATGTGGTGATTTAGGGTCTGGGTGAACCGCCAGGCTCACCCGGTAAACTTTCCGGATCCTGGCCTTAGTGGCTCGGGTGCAGTGCATCCTTCAGGTACACGCAGGTCAGGATGGTAAAGACATAGGCCTGGATGAAGGCCACCAGAACTTCGAGTGCGTAGACTGCGGTGATCGCAAAGATCGGCAGGAAGCTGAACATGCCCAGTGCTGCGGCAAAGCCTGCGAACACTTTCAGAACCGCGTGGCCGGCCATCACGTTGCCGGCCAGACGAATGCTGTGGCTGACGGGGCGGACGAAATAGGAAATCAGTTCGATAACGGCCAGGACCGGGCGGAGCGCCAACGGCGCGCTCGACACCCAGAACAGGCCCAGGAAACCGGCGCCGTTCTTGACAAAACCGACGATGGTCACGGTGAAGAACACCAGCGCTGCCAGAACCGCGGTCACTGCGATGTGCGAGGTGGTGGTGAAGGAGCCGGGGATCAGGCCCAGAAAGTTGGCCATCACGATGAACATGAACAGGGTCATGATGTAGGGGAAGAACTTGACGCCGTCCTTGCCGGCCACGTCCTCAACCATCTTGTAGATAAAGCCATAGGCCAGTTCCGCAACCGACTGGGCGCGGCCCGGCACGATGGCGCGGCGCGAGGAGCCCATGACCAGCAGTGCGAACACCGCGGCAACTGCCAGCGCCATCCACAGAGTCACGTTGGTCGGAGTGTACCAGGAGATGTGATCGCCAAACAGTGCTGCCACGTTGAACTGATCCATCGGGTGGATCGCCAGCTTTGACTCCGCCGGGGCGAAAATCAGGCCGGACACCAGTACCAGCGCCAGCGCTGCATAAAAGAAAATTTTGCCCATCGGTCCGCTTCTCCTGTCGCCGGCATTTGATCCCGTCGGATCAGTCCCGGTCTTGCGCATTTTTTTCGGCCTCTTCGGCCAGTTTCTCTTTCTGGATCTCTTGCGCGGTGCGAAGCATCGTCTTCACCCCGGCCGCCAGGCCCAGCATAATAAACAGCACCATGAAGATGGGCAGGGTTCCAAACAGATGGTCCAGCCCGTATCCGATGCCAAAGCCGATCGCGAGACCGGCCACCAATTCGATCACCATCCGCCAGGCCTGATTGGCCAAGGAATAGTGCTCATCCGCGCGCGGCTTGGGCTGTTGTGCCTTACGCGCCGCTGCCAGCTTCTCCTCCAGCTGCGCCATGCGCTGCTTTTGGTCGTCGTCCGTCACGGGCGCCATCCTCACGCGAATTCCTATGCAGGGTGCTAAGGCCACTGGAGTTAGGAGTCAATTACATGGATTGAAGATTTAGATTACGTTCAAGATTTTGTTTTTACTGTATATATTTCCACACACCACACATCGCGCTGCTCTGTCGCAACCGCCGTCAGTGCCAAACTGCGCCGGAATCCATATTCAACCAAAAGGTTGATTTTAGCGAATGGGCGTTTTTGCCATCCGCCAGCGCACAATCCGCCCGTCGATCAGCAACAATCCCAGCAGGATCGCTGCCATGCCCCACAGATGCTCTGCCAGCAGCTGCTCCTTCAAGACGAAGGTCCCCAGGAACAGCGCCGAGACCGGCGCAATCAGCGTCGGCAGGGTGATGTTGGTCGGCCCCACCTTGGGCAGCACCCAGTAAAACGCGATGAAGGCGGCCGAGGTCAGCACAAAGCCGATCACAAACAGCGACGCCCAGGTCTCAGCCCGCGTGATCACCGGCACGCCTTCGCTCCAGATGGCCAGCGGCGCAATCGCCGCGGTGGCCCCGGTCAGCGCAATCGCGACCAGTACAACAGGTTCCATGTCCCTAAAGCTGCGCGCGATATTGACCGAAAAGGCATAACACAACGGCGCGCACAGGGTGATCAGAACCGCCCAGATCTCTGACGATTGACCGCTCTCCAGCAGTGGCAGCGACAGCAGCACGATACCAAGGAACCCGCAGACCACCCCTAACGACTTCAGCCCGGTTGCGCGCTCGCCACCAGACCAGAAGTGCGACACAACCACCGCCAGCGCCGGCGTGGTCGCATTGACGATACCAGCAACACCGCTGGCGATATGCTGCTGGCCCAGCGCATAAAAGGCAAACGGCCCCGCATAGCTAAGCACACCAAAGCCGAACAAGGCCAGCCAACGCCCGGGATCGGCCGGCACCCGTTTGCGCGCCGCCAGCACATAGATCCAACAGCCCAGCGCGCCAAACCCCACCCGCCCCATCGACACCGACAGCGGTCCCAGCTCGCGCAGCAGGATTGCGTTGAACATGAACGACATGCCCCAGCCGATGCCGAGAACGAAAATCACCAGCCAGTATTTCAGTGCCATGCCCTGTCCCTCCGCGCAGAGGCGCCACCATGACGGCTCAGGACAGATTGTCAAACCTGCAGGCGGTGGATAGGAATGGAGCCATGAGCGACACCCTCGACACTGTCTTTGCGGCCCTGGCCGACCCGACCCGCCGGGCAATCCTCACCATGCTGCTTGAGGACGACATGGCAGTGACCGATGTGGCGGAACCGTTCGAGATGTCGCTGGCGGCGATTTCCAAGCACTTGGCCATCCTGACCCGCGCAGGCCTGATCGCGCAGGAAAAGCATGGCCGGGTCAAATGGTGCAAGCTGCAACCCGATGCCCTGCGCGCTGCCTCGGTCTGGATGCAAGGCTTCGGTCAGTTTGAACCGGTCAACCTGGATGCCTTTGAACGCTTCCTGGAGGCCGAGCACCTGTCCGAGGACGCGCAGCCGGACGGCTAGCGCACCACAAACACCGACACTTCGGAATGCAGCACCAGATGGCTGGCGTGGGACGAAAACACATAGTCCAGAATCCCGGGCATATGGGTGCCCATCACAACCAGGTCCACCTCCAGCTCTTTTGCGGTCCGGGGCAGGATGGAGTCGATCTCTGACCCGACGTCCACAGAATAGACCGGCAGCCCCTCAACCCTTGCACCGGTCTGCGCCGCCATCCTGCTTGCCAGATCCGCCAGCTCTTCACCAGACGGCCCTACCGTATGCCCGCGCTTGACCTGTTGATCCGTCACATGCACCAGCGTCACGCGCGAGCTGTGATTTTTGGCAAAATCCGCCGCCACATCCAGGGCTTTTTTGACCGTTGGGGGCAAGTGCAGATCAACGGGCACCATGATATGCTTGAACATTATTCCCTCCTCTGTCCGAAGAGTCCCTCAGGACCAGTATAGCGGAAAACAAGGAAATTGCGTTGACCTGCCGCAAGCGTCGGGCAAGGGCCGCCGGAGGGCACGCCCACTGCGGTCAGGCCGGAACCCGCTCCCGGGCCCCTTCCAGCAGCATCGCCAGCGCCACCACCGACATGGCCACGCCGATCAGAACAAGCCCCGGCGGCGCGCCGCGGCCCAGCCCGATCTCCCACAGGATCACCCAGCTGGGGGTCAGGTAAGTATAAGCCATCACCTTGGCCGAGGGCAGCCGCATCGCTGCATATTGCAGCAGCACAAAGGTGGCTGAGCTGGCGCAGACCGCCAGATAGAACAGACCGATCCACACGATAACGGGCAGCTGAGCCCAATCGGTGGCCAGAATGTCCTGCCAGCCAAAGGCTGCCAGCAGCGCACCGCCTGCCAGCAGCATCCCGAAGGTAAACACCACCGCAGGCTCGCCCCGGTTCAGTTTGCGCACCATCGGCGTGTAGATGGCGTGCAGCACACAGCCCCAGAAATAGATGACCTCGCCCTGTCCGATCTGGAACGCTGCCAGCGCGCCAAGGTCGCCGCGCACGATCACCCAGACCGCACCCGCCGCGCCAATCGCCAGGGCCAGCGCCATCCAGCGGGTGGTCACCTGCCGCAGCAGCAGCCAGCCAAACCCAGCGCTCATCACCGGCACCAGCGTGAACACTGCCGCTGCGCTGACCGGCGCCGCCGTCTGCAGCCCGTAGAACATCAGCACAAAATAGCCGCCGAACAGCCCGCCCAGCACCGCAAACCGCCACGGCGCCCGGAAGTGCGCCCGCTGCAGCCCGGTGGTGGCCAGTGCCGCCACACCGATCACCACAGCAGCGATACCAAACCGCGCCGCATTCAAGGCCGCCGGCGCAATCTCGTTGGCCACCATCACGCCCAGCGAGAAGGATCCCGCCACCAGCGCCGAAAACAACAGCATCGCCAGATGCCCGCGCAGCGCCTCGCTCACAGTTGCCAGCCCTTTACCTGTTCCTTGAGGAACGTCAGGAACGCCTGCACCTTGGTGGTCCGGTGCAGATCCACATGGGTCACTAGCCACAATGTGCCTTCCCAGTCTTCCTGCGGCGGCATCATCTCCACCAGATCCGGTTGCCGCCGCGCCTCCCAGGCCGCCATGAAGCCGATCCCCGCGCCGCTTTTTACCGCCGACTTCAGGGTAAAGCCATCGGTACAGCGAAAGGCGATTGCCTCAGCCGGCGCGTTGGCCCGCAACCAGCGCGAAAACGGTGCCCGGCTGGTCTCATCGTCCTGACCGACAAACCGGTGATTGGGAATATCCTCGACCCCCTTCAGCATTCCGTATTCTTCGGCATAAGCCTTAGAGGCATAAAGCCCGATCTGCTGGTTCATGAAGGGCTGCACCACATTGTCCGGCTGATCCGGAGCATTGCCCGCGCGGATCGCCACATGCGCCTCGCCGTACTCCAGACGGAACAGCCGGTCGCCGGTCAGGTAACGGATTATCAGCCCCGGATGCATATCCTGGAACAGCTTCAACGCAGGCACCATCATCGGTGCAAAGGATGCCAGCGAGGTCACAACCAGCTCGCCCGAGACATCATCACCCTGTCCCTTCAGTCGCCCGACCAGCTGGCTGAACTGATCGTCTGTGGCCTGTGCCACTCGCAGCAGGTCCTGACCGGATTCCGTCGGCGTATAGCCGCGGGCATGGCGCTGAAACAGCTTGACACCCAGCCGCGCCTCGATCGCATCAATATGCCGGATCACCGTGGCATGATGCACGCCCAGCACCTCGGCAGCACCACTGACCGTGCCCATGCGGGCCACTTGATAGGCGGTGCGGACTTCGTCCCAATTATCCATGGCAGCCTCCTTGCCGGCGGAATAGCGCTTTACAAAAACGCACAACTCATGTGTTCAAAGCAGCGTTGCGTTCGAAAATGCAATAACCCAAATTCCTGTCAGCAACAAGCACAGGAATACCGAAATGACCCGTACCATCCTCCATATCGACTCTTCCGCCCGCACCGACGGCTCCGTCTCCCGCGATCTCTCCGCGCAGATCACCAGCCGCCTTGGCGCCTCCCATGTGATCCGCCGCGATCTGGCTGCGCCGCTGCCGCAGCTGGACGGCGCCTGGGTCGGGGCCAACTTCACCCCGGCAGACCAGCGCAGCGACGAACAGAAGCAGCTGCTCGCTCTTTCCGACTCGCTGGTGGAGGAACTCAAGCAAGCCGATACCATCGTGATCGGCACGCCGATCTACAACTTCTCGGTCCCTTCCACGCTCAAGGCCTGGATCGATCTGGTGGCCCGCGTAGGTGTTACCTTCCGCTATGAGGAAACCGGCCCCGTCGGCCTCTTGGAAGGCAAGCGCGCCATCATTGCGGTGGCCTCCGGCGGCACCCAGGCAGGCTCTGACATCGATTTTGCCACCACCTATCTGCGCCACGTGCTGGGCTTCATCGGCATCACCGAGGTTGAAATCGTGGCCGCCGACGCCCTGATGGTCGACGCTGACAGTGCCCTGGCCAAGGCGAAAACCCAGATCGACGCGCTGGCGGCCTGACTCCCAGCTCCGCCCAGCGCACTTGCCGTCAGCCGCATCCCGGCTGGCGGCATTTTAACGTTTGGCAGCCTGCACGGATCTGTGCAACGCTGGCCGCAGCACCTTCGCAAGGCACAAGCATTTCCATGAAGAAGATCGGCATCCTCGGCGGATTCGGCTGGGCCTCCACTCTCGATTACTACCGCGCCATCTGCGAAGGCGCCGGAGCGTTCTTTGCAGCCCGCGGCGCAGGTTCTCCGATGCCGGTGCCGCCGGTCACCATCGAATCCGTGGTGCAGGCACAGACCCGCGCCTTGCGTGGCCGTCCGAGGGAAGAGGCCAGCTGGGCCGCCTTTGACGCCATCTTCCGCGACGCCATGCTGACCCTGGAACGCGCGGGCTGAGATTTCGCCCTGATCGCCTCCAACACGCCGCACGCCTGGCTGCATGCGATCCGCGACGGGGTGATGATGCCGATCCCTGGCATCTTTGACGCCACCGCCAAGGCCGCCGTGCAGACCGGCGCGGAAACCGCGCTGGTGCTCGGGACCGCCGTCACCATGCAGGCCCGCAATTATGCCGATGTCCTTGCCGGACACGGGATCAGTGCCAACCGCACCCTGCCGGGCGCCGAAATCGCCGAAATGCACTCGATGATCGACGAGGATTTTCACGGCGGCGCATCAGTCACTGCCCAGCCCCCCCCTGCTGCAGCTCTGCCAGAAACACGCCCGGCCCGGCGACGCCATTATGCTGGCCTGCATCGAGCTGCCGCTGGCCTTTCCCGATCACATCGACGACGTCAATTTCGAGGCCGGCGGCTTCCTGTTCGTGAACCCCTCTGCCGCCCATGTGGCCGCCGCGCTGGATTTGCGCTGGAGGAGGAACGGGACGGTTAGACCCAGTTCACCTCGACGCCGGCCTTCTCAAAGAACGCCATCACATCGTCATGCTTCATCGCAACCGTGCGGTCATTGACCAGCGGATGCATATAGATCACATCCGCCTCTTGCGCCTGCGCATCCATATAGAATGTAACGCCCTTCTCAGCGCCGGTGATCATCGCCAGCGGACTGACCGCGCCAGGGCGGATCCCGAGGGTCTCCAGCAGCCGGTCCGCCGAGCCGAACGACAGGTTGCCGATGCCTAGTTCTGTACCCAGCGCCTTCAGGTCGATGTCCCGGTCCTGCTGCAGCGTCACCAGATAGTTCCGCTTCTTCTTGTCCCGCAGGTACAGGTTCTTCAGCCGCAGCGCGTTTTCGCCGGGCACCATGAACTGATCCTCGACACCTTTGGCATCCTCGACCGTGCGCAGCGGCACATGGGTGTGCAGGATATAGGGAATGCCCCACGCATCCAATTGCGCCAGCAGCGCATCCGAGGAAATGGGCAGGCTGTCCTGATAAGCCGATGACGCGTCCATGATCTTTCTCCGCAAGCCGTTCCGGGTTGCAGCGCAGATCACGCCAAACGGCATCGGGGCGCAAGAGCTGTTCCGCCGCCTGCGCCCCGTTTTGCGCCAGTTCAAGCGGTGGGCGCATTGTCCGCCCTGCGCATTGTCCAAACGCCGCCCGCTTCGGGTGGACGATTCCGCCCACCGCCCGCTGGTCACGCCTCGGCGAAATCCGCCCGCCGCGCCTCTTCATAGTGGTCGAAATCGGTGCTGAACCAACCGGTGCCGCGGGTGGCGCTGGCCAAGGTACTGCACAGATCATCCTGCGCCGACATTGGCAGCAGCGTCTCGAACACATCCCAGCCGGCCACGCCAACCTCAGCCTCGAACCCCAGGATCTGACCCTTCATGCCGCTCACCACCGGCACCAGTCCGCCGGTGAACACGGACGGCACATGGATATTCACCCGCATGATTGGCTGCAGCAGCACCGCGCCAGCCTCAGACATTGCTTCGCGTACAGCGTTCTTGCCTGCGGTGCGGAAGGCATAGTCGGAACTGTCCACCGAATGGTGCTTGCCGTCCTTCAAGGTCACGCAGATATCCACCACCGGGTGGCCGTTCAGCCCCTGCGCCAGCGCCTCATGCGCGCCGGCCTCAACCGAGGGGATATAGTTCTTGGGCACTGCGCCGCCCTTCACTGTCTCCTCGAACACAAAACCGCTGCCGCGCGGCAAGGGCTTCACCTCGATCACCACATCGGCGAACTGCCCGGCGCCGCCGGACTGCTTGCGGTGGCGGTAATGGACCTGCATCGCTTTCTTGATGGTCTCGCGCAGCGCCGGCGGCACCGGCCCTTCCTCCACCTCGACCCCGAACTCCTCTTTCAAAGCCTGCTTGATGCGGCGCATATGCAGCGGCCCCTGCAGGTTCAGCAGCACATGGCCGCTGGCCTCATCCTGCCCCACCACCAGCGCCGGGTCGATTTCCGCCAGACGCTCCAGCGCGCCCGACAGGCGGGCATCGTCCCGTTCATTTACCGGGGTGATCAACCGGCGGAAGGTCGAGGGCCGCGGCTGCGCCCACTCCGGCAGCGGTGCCGCGCCATCGCGGCCATAAGCAAAGCCCAGGTTGAGGTGATCTGATTTCACCGCCTGCCCCATGTCGCCCGGCGTCAGGCTGGAATTTGCCACAGAGCCGACGCCCGTCAGCGATCCCAGCGCGGCGCCGCCAACCGGCACGCCGTTGCCGACACTGCCGTCCAACGCCCGCACCATCACGGTCTTGCCCAGATGCTTGACCAGATCCGCCATGCAGCCCACCGCCACCACACCGCCGCCCTGCGACAGCCGCTCCAGCGCCACGCCTACATCCGGCGCTTCGTGGCGCAGCGACTTCATCAGCCGCATGATCCCGTTCTTATGCTCGGCAGAGCCCATCAGCGCCGGGATCAGGTCATTGTGCTGCAACACCTTGGTGGCCACCTCATAGGCCTCCTCAACCATCACTTGCTGATCCTCGATCAATTCCTCCAGCAGCGTGTCGTCAAAATCTGCCAGCGCTTCCAGCAGCTCGGTGCGGGCCTCCTGCTCGCGAGCGTACATGGCCACCGGCAGCTCGATCAGCGCCGAAGTCTTGCCCTCCTGATACTGCCAGGCGCGTTCGGAGATCAGATCCACAGCACCCACAACCTGGCCATCCTCGCGGATCGGCACCTGCCGCAAGATGATGTTGTGGCTGCAATAGGCCTGAAGTTCGGCAACGATTTCCGCCACGCGGTCCGCCGCCTGGTCCATACGGTTGACAAAAATAAAGGCGGGAATGCCCGCCTCTTCCAGTTTGCGCAAGTACGGCGCGCTCAGCACCGCAGCCCCGGCATCTGCCGGAACGCAGAGGACGGCAGCATCACTGGCGGCCAGCGCCGGCCCCGCCTGCGCCAGATTGTCGGCGCCGCCTGCGATGTCGATCGCAGCCCAGTCCTCATCCATAAATAAAAAAGGCTGCAACGCGGCGACGCCTGCAACCTCTTGCCGCTTGCCCGCAGCGCTGTCCAGATTGGCCAGCGCCGTGGCTAGCGTTGATTTGCCGGACTGCGACGGTCCCAGAATAGTGAAAACGCGCATGTTCTCAGATCCTCCCTTAGCTAGTGCGAATACCCGCCTAGGACCGCGGACGCCAAAGGCGTGCGGCTTGCCTGTGCTGAAGATCTGCCTCGGTGCTCCTCTGAGCGGCCCGCGCCGGTGAGTGGACAGCAAGGGACCGCTTCCGATGTTGGCCAAGCGCCCTGCCCCGAGTCAAGCGCGCAGAGGGCGTAGCGATGGCGCCCCGCACACGGATTTGACGCAAAGCCCGCCATTTTCCCCTGAATGGCCACCTGCCCTTAGGTAAGCTGATATCATGAAAATCACCCGCAACACGCCTGAGCAGCTGATCCTGTCCGACACGCCCTGGCTGATCGGAATCATGCTTGTCTTTTTCATTCTGGTCTTTGCCGGCGCCGGTCTTGGCATGCTCAGCCAGGGCGGTGACCTTCTCTGGCCCGGCCTGATCTTTACTTTCGTTGGCGGAGGCATGGGCGCGCTGGCCTTCTGCCTTTTCGTGCGCCGGGTACAGGTGATCCTGGACCGCCCCGACGGCAGCATTGTGATCCGGCGCCAGTCGGTGTTCGGCTACAACGAAGTGGCGCACCGTCTCGCCGACCTCTCCCACGCCGAGGTGGAGAGCACCACCAGCCGCAGCGAGAGCCGCACCCGCACGCTCTACCGCCCCGTGCTGATCCTGGACGGCGGCATGAGCGCCGGCCGCCACCCAGTGACCGAGGCCTACACCAACGGCCGCGGCTCGCAGCGGCTGAGCGATGCGATAAACGCATGGCTCTCTGCCGAAAGCCCGGCAAAGGTTGACTCCGGCCCCCAATCCGCGTAACGCCTGCCCCAACATCCGGGAGATCTCATGTCTTCCGGTCCCTGCCCGTGCCAGGGATCGCCCCCCACCAGCGTTATACGCCCGTGGGGGCATTTGCGCATGGACCGCTTGTCCCCTACATACGGGGGCGCCACACCTTGAAACCGGCATCAGGAGGCCGCAGGCATGTTTGAAAATCTATCCGAACGCCTTTCCGGCGTCTTTGACCGGCTGACCAAACAGGGCGCCCTGAACGAAGAAGACGTCAAATCCGCACTGCGCGAAGTCCGCGTCGCTCTGCTGGAAGCCGACGTCTCGCTGCCGGTTGCCCGCGACTTCGTCAAGAAGGTGCAGGAGCAGGCCACCGGCCAATCCGTCACCAAATCGGTGACCCCGGGCCAGCAGGTGGTCAAGATCGTGCACGACGCGCTGGTCGACGTGCTGCGCGGCGACGAGGACCCCGGCAGGCTCAAGGTCGACAACCCCCCTGCCCCCGTCCTGATGGTCGGCCTGCAGGGCTCCGGCAAGACAACAACCACCGGCAAGCTGGCGAAACGGCTGAAGGAGAAAGAGGGCAAGAAGGTCCTGATGGCCTCGCTCGACATCTACCGCCCGGCAGCGATGGACCAGCTGGCCGTCCTCGGCACCCAGATCGGCGTTGATACCCTGCCGATCGTGCCCGGCCAGAAACCCGTCGACATCGCCAAACGCGCCAAACAGCAGGCGACGCTCGGCGGCTATGACGTCTACATGCTCGACACCGCCGGCCGCCTGCACATTGACGAGACCCTGATGCAGGAGGTCGAGGACGTCCGCAACGTGGTCTCCCCGCGCGAGACCCTGCTGGTGGTCGACGGCCTCACCGGCCAGGTCGCGGTTGAAGTCGCGGAAGAGTTCGACGCAAAGATCGGCATCTCCGGCGTGGTGCTGACCCGGATGGACGGCGACGGCCGCGGCGGTGCGGCGCTGTCAATGCGCGCCGTCACTGGCAAGCCGATCCGCTTTGTCGGCCTGGGCGAGAAGATGGACGCCATCGAGACCTTCGAGCCGGACCGTATCGCGGGCCGTATCCTTGGCATGGGCGACATCGTGGCGCTGGTCGAAAAGGCCCAGGAGACCATCGAGGCCGAACAGGCCGAGCGGATGATGAAGCGCATGATGAAGGGTCAGTTCAACATGAACGACCTGAAGATGCAGCTGGAACAGATGCTCCAGATGGGCGGCATGGAGGGCATGATGCAGATGATGCCCGGCATGGGCAAAATGGCCAAGCAGGTGCAGGACGCCGGCATGGACGACAAGGTGCTGAAACGCCAGATCGCCATGGTCCAGTCGATGACCAAGAAAGAACGCGCCAACCCCGCCCTCTTGCAGGCCAGCCGCAAGAAACGCATCGCGGCCGGTGCTGGCATGGAAGTGTCCGACCTCAACAAGCTTCTGAAGATGCACCGGCAGATGGCCGATGTGATGAAGAAGATGGGCAAGATGGGCAAAGGCAAGATGCTGAAACAGGCCATGAAGGGCATGTTCGGCAAAGGCGGCGGCATGCCCGGCATGGAAGGCATGGACCCCTCGCAAATGGACCCCAAGGCGCTGGAAGCGGCGGCCAAGGCAATGGGCGGCGGCAAGGGCCTGCCCGGCGGCCTCCCCGGCCTCGGCGGCGGCATGGGCCTGCCTGCGGGCCTCAGCGGCTTCGGCAAGAAGAAGTAAGCGATGCAACTCCCCGCCATCCCTCAGCTTGAAACCGAACGCCTGGTCCTGCGCGGACCGGAAGCGGCGGATTTTGGGCCGGTGGCAGCGTTCTTCGCCGACGAAGCGCGCTCCTGGGGGTTTGGCGGCCCGCTCGACCGTAACGAGGCCTGGCGCTGGTTCAGCATGTCGGTGGGCCACTGGGCAATGCGCGGATTTGGCTTCTGGACCATCACTTGCAAGGAAACCCGCGAACCGCTTGGCATCACCGGCATCTGGCAGCCTGAGGGCTGGCCGGAACCGGAACTGGGCTGGGTCGCGTTTCCGGCGGGCGAAGGCCGCGGCATCATGGCCGAGGCTGCCTTGGCCGTCCGCACCCACGCCTATGACGTGATGGGCCTGCCGGCACTCAGTTCCAACATCTTCCCGGGCAACACCCGCTCCGTGGCACTGGCCGAACGGCTCGGCGCGGTGTTCGAGGCGGAATTCGAGAATCCGAAACACGGGCGCGAGCTGGTCTACCGCCACCCCGCCCCTGCCTCGCCCTGCGACGGCGGGATGGAGGCCTACGCATGAGCTTCCGTCAAATTGATCTGAAAACGGCACCCCCGGCAGCCGCTTCCGCAGCCCGTTTAACTGAAAATTACGCAGTCTCCCCGATACTCCATCATTGGATGGGTGAATTTCATGCCGGGCGGTCCGCCGCCCGGATAAAGGGGTATAAGATGACTGACGTGCAAACGCCGTATCCACGGCTTGTTTCAAAACGGCTTATGCTGATTTCTCCGGCGGACCCGGAGTTCGACGCCAATGCGGCTTTCCTGGATCCTGGAGCGCCGCGCTTTATCGATGCGGCGGAGGATACTGACTCGCTCTGGTGGTCGATTGCCACCATCATCGGCCATTGGCACCTGCACGGCTACGGCCTGTTCGCGGTGGTGGAGCGCAGCTCCGGGCTGACTGTGGGCCTCGTCGGTCCCTGGTTCCCCAAGGGCTGGCCGGAACCGGAACTGTCCTGGCATCTGATGGAAACCGGTCGCGGCAAGGGTTATGCTAGCGAAGCCGCGCAATGTGTTCTCGACTGGCTGTTCACCGAGGCCGGCTGGGACTCGATCGTCTCCTACGTGCCGGAGGAAAACGACGCTTCCATCGCGCTGGCCCGCCGCGTCGGCGCGCGGCCCGAAAAGCCGATCTCCTTCCGCCTGCAGCCCGCCCCCAACATCCGCGCCTGGCGCCACATGCCGCCGGCCCGCGTGACCGGCCCGCAGGCCGTTCAGGGCCTGCTCCACTGATGCGCCTGCATGGGATCATATCCCGGCCCGGCCGCGCCCTTTCTTCGAAAGGAGCGCGCTGATGCCGTTTGACATCCCGGTGATCGAAACCCGCCGCCTGGTGCTGCGTGGCCCCGAGCCGCAGGACTATCCTGACTTCAAGGCCACTTTCAGCTCCTACCGCTCGCGGTTCATGGGCGGGCCGCTCAACACCTATGAAGCCTGGATGCTTTATGCCGCCGAGATCGGCCATTGGCAGGTGCGCGGTTTCGGCATGTGGATGATCCACGACAAGACCACGGATGAAACCTACGGCATGGCCGGCGGCTGGCAGCCCGCAGGCTGGCCCGAGCAGGAAATCGCCTGGATCATCTGGCCCGGTGCCGCCGGCAAGGGCTACGCGCTGGAGGCTGCGCACGCCGCACGCGGACATTTTTATTCAAATCTGGGCTGGAAAACCGCGGTCAGCTATATCGACCCTAAAAACCTCGACTCGACCCGGCTTGCGGAACGTCTGGGCGCCACCAAGGACCCTGAGGCCGCCACCATCGACGGTAATGATGCGGTCTACCGCCACCCCGGGCCGGACGCCTTGAAAGACAGCCAGATTGCGCATGGAATCGACATGGAGATCGCCCATTACGCCGACCCGCTGTTCAAGCCGGAGGGCTGGGCGCTTGACTGATCTGCACCGGAAAACGCATTTGCTGCGCTGCGGCGGTGCACAGGGGGTGTACAGGGGGTGCATGCCCGCTGCCGCCCCGGCACACCCCGGCCTTGCTGCCCTGCGGAGGACCTGATGACGACCGGAACCCAAGATCCCATCGCCCGCGCAGCCCAGTTGCTGAAGGGCCACCGCGAAAGCATCGACCGTCTGGATGCGATCCTCGTCTATACTCTGGGCGAGCGGTTCAAGCACACCCAGGCGGTGGGCCGGCTTAAGGCTGAACACGACCTTCCCCCGTCCGATCCGGCCCGCGAAGCGGCACAGATCGCACGGCTCGAAGACTTGGCGGAACAGGCCGACCTGGACCCTGAATTTGCCAAGGCTTTCCTGAACTTCATCATCGGGGAAGTCATCCGCCACCACAAGAAACACCAAAAATAACAACAGACAACAGGAACAACCGGGGCAAACCCCGGACAACGCCATCAAAGGAGATGTACCCATGGCAATGAAAATCCGTTTGGCCCGCGGCGGCTCTAAAAAGCGTCCTTTTTACCGCATCGTGGCTGCTGACAGCCGCATGCCGCGCGACGGCCGCTTCATCGAGAAGCTGGGCACCTACAACCCGCTGCTGCCGAAAGACAGCGAAGAGCGCGTGAAAATGGACATGGAACGCGTGCAGCACTGGCTSGACCAYGGCGCRCAGC